>JAMJFV010000009.1 GCA_023544495.1 ANME-2 cluster archaeon | reverse complement strand
GAATGTATTCCTCTACCCCGATACGTTTGCAATCTTCCCACGAAATACCCCTGACACTGTGTGCCTCCATATCAGCTACGGCCATGAACACGGTCCCGCCCTGCTGCTGGTGCCATATGATCTCCTCCATCACCATCTTGTGACCCAGGTGGACACGGCCGGAAGGCATGAACCCGCTCATGGCTCCGAAGGGCTTCCCGGAGTTCATAGCATCCACTATGGAATCATAACTGCGGTGCCCGAAGATGATACCCCGGCGCATATAGCGATGGGGATTCTTGATATGGGGCAGAATCTCGTCGAACCGGGATATGCCAAACTCGTCAAATAGTTTCTGGTAGTCGTCTATGGAAGTGGATTTCCAGGGGTTGATTTCATTCATCTCTGGAGTGATTTAATAGTCGGTTGATAGATAATTGTTTCTGTTGCCGGATTGAATGCATTCAATGGTATATTATCTTATTATTACTCTTTTTCAAGATACTGCAAAATTCTTTTTTCAAATAATAACACATCATTCAGGTCATTTTTTATCATCTCTAATACCCTTACATTGTCAATATCACCATACCTATGGACAAGTAAATTTCTGAAACCGGCCATATCTTCAAGTTTCGATGCCAGGTCCGAATCCAGCACTCTCCGCTGGCCCAGCACGTAGAAGATCTCCCGGTATTCTTCCACTCGTCCAAACATTTTTGCCGCAACGATATGGTTTGAGATATCTATACATGCTTCTATTATCTCAAGCAACGAATATTTTGCAGACTGGATATTCTTATAATCATTGAGAAACTCATCTTCATTCATTTTCTTAAATTCGTGGAGAAATTCGATATCCTTTTCGATAATATCAAACTTCGCTGATATCGTTTCTTTATCTATCATTGGAGTATCCTCAATTTACGCATCCGATCATATTCATAATAAATTGGCTTGAAATCAAGATACCTGCTTATCACCGATGTTTCAAACTCGATCCGTGCTTTTTCATCCCTGCAAAATAGCAGTCTGCCCTTTAAAACCTGGTGAAGAAATCTCAAAGTCCCGTTATTAAGTATTCTCACATCGATATTGCGTTTTGTTTTGCATGCTTCTTTGAGTTCCCTGGCAATCTGTACAGGATACTTTCCATGACCCAACTGATTATCTGAAAGGAGAAGTCCAATGTCAATATCACTGTTGGGTCCTGCATACCCTCCGGCATAAGAACCAAACAGATACGCAGCCACAATTTCATTGTGCCTTGAAAAGATTTTTTCCAGAACTTCTGCACCAATATCACTCATTTTCTCATACCCGGTGTATAATGTAAATTGTTTTAGAAATGGAAAAACATATCGCACGTATTCTCCTGTTCTGAAGATATCAGACAATTAACTGTACATATCGTAATGGTCATCAGGTTTAGCAGCCTGCTCCCTGAGGCTTTTAAGATACTTTTCCACTCCTTCGGCTTCCTCGTACAACGGCTTCAGGTCGATCTTGATAGTAGGTATCATCCTGTCAATTATTTCAACCACTTTTGCCGCAGTCCTGGCATCTGAAGTATCAGGTCCGCGATGTGCAACGGGTACTATCACATTTAAGTTTCGTAACCTTCCCTCATTGAGTAAAACACCTGAGATCCCTGCGATCATACTATGTACCAGTTGATCAATTTCCAGACGTAGCAACTCATCCCTGGAAGCATCGGTACTTCCGATGCCAAAAAGTTTGAACCCATCATTCTCGATTACCTGGGTCTCAGGAGATAATATCCGGCTACAACCCGCTTTTTCAGCAAAAGATAACATCAATCTGGCAATATCCCTGGCCATCTCAGGAAGTGGTGTGAACTCTGAGAGAAATACAACCAATTTTGCCTCCTCATTCGCATATATCCTGGCTGGAAATTTGGGTTTAGAATCATATATCATAGCAATTGGCGGGAACTCATCAGCATCAAGACCGCATATCTGGTCCAGGTCTATCGCATTTACCAGGTAACTGGCTACGATAGAGTTCATTAAACTGCTGGATGGAAAACCGTTAATGAGCGTCGATCCTTTCAGGTCCATTTCCTTGTACCTGTGCATGGTTATTTCCATATTTATCACCTTTTTTTATTTGTTGTTATCAATATATTCTATTCAACCACTTAAATGTATCAAAATGATGGTCAAATGTTACACTGTATTGAATCCTCTGTTTCTTTGAAAAAGCTGCCGAGGTGCAGTCAGTGAAACTGTAATGGTATTTCTTGAAAAAATCCCATATTTCCCTAAAATGTGTATCATTTACCAGGAAAAACTCAATTTCTGAATCCAGTATGTAGTCGCCTACTCTTTCTATCTCTGATGAATTTTTGACCCGATGCATGCATGTAGTTGTGGTCTCATCGAAAATATGGTCTGTAACCACTACTAATTTACATATCAAAAATTTTTAATCGTTTTTTAAGCACTTTTTAGCACTTTTAACGTAATTAAGTTAATTGATAGTAAGTTCCATCTAAATATATTCATAATTTACCACCCTCATCCCCTGCTCCACAGCATCCCGGATAATATACCCGGCCTCGTGTAATATAGTATCCCCAAGCTCTGTGTCCCGCTCCATACTACCTGTGCACGGGTAGGCATGGTGAGCCTCTGACACCGTTTCCTTATAACCTTCAACATCAGACCACTTTAGCTTCTTTGCCACGAACCATGTACATCCACAGGGGGCATCCCGTAATACATCCACATGAGTAAAGGTCTGCCCGTCATCGCTGAGCCGTATCGTTAATTCGGGCCTGCCGAATCCCATTTCCACGAACTCATCAATTACTGGCTTGCCTGTTTTTGCAAGGGCACAGAAAGGTTTGGGAAATTCACATTCCACACCCTTAGATTCCAGCTTTTCTCGTAATTGCTTTTGCAATCCCAGGGGGGCCCATCCAGGCTCTTCAACCGGTACTATCACCGCTTTCGCTCCCGAGGAATCCACCATCACAGGCAGGGCTGCCAGCAGGTCAGGGTGTATGCCCATAGCAATTATCAGGTCACACGTACCGATCTCGGGCAGGAACACACCCGGTTCTTCGATAAATTCAGGCAATCCGGTTGGTAGCTCATGTATCCCATACACCATATCCCCGAATGATGCGCGTACTCCTCTGCACTTATCACACAGGTCACCGCAGGATGTGCAAAAAGTGCCCGGATTCACCAGGTTGCCTGCCACTTTAGCTCCGAACTCGCCAGTATACAGGATGCTGATACGCATATCATACCTCTGCCTTAATGATAGCTATATATTCAGGGTCAATTATCCAGTTGGCCCACACCTTTTCTTCAATGACCACATTGTCCCGGTATGGTATATTTATCCACATGGCCTCCCTTTCATCAAATAACAGGTGAATAGCTATGAACCTGTTGCCGTGAACATCTTTTAAGAAATCTTCCTTTGACTGTGCAGTTGGTGTAGCCATAGGAAAGTTCTTGCACCGGGCCTCAAAATTCGGACGCTTGACTGTGATGCGTTTTCTGAGTTCTTTGTCCATATCCACAATAGGCGGGCCCATTATCTGTACATTCACATGAACATTCAACGGTGTACTTTTGAACAAACGGTTGAAGGTATTATCATCAATAGGTCCGGTGATCTTCCCGAATATCCCCTGTCTTGCCCTCTCACCCATCTCCTGCAGCTTGCGAATGACATTATCCAGCCCACGTACAGTCCATAACTCCTGTCGCAACATTTCCTGGTTCTCATCATACACCGGTTCCAGCAATTCGCTAACCATACCCACCGATTCATTCACTTTTGAGACAAGCATAGTTCCTGCAGACTCAGCTGCAGTTTTAGGCTGTTTTGCCCTGTATTTCTTGGGGCGGTCAGTCGTGGAATCTATCCAGCCCTTATTTCTAAGACCCTCCAGTGTCCTGTATACTATTGCATGCTGCACATGTATGACTTTACTGATATCCTCAGCAGTCATTACTCCCCTGATCACCAGTGCATGATAGGCCTGGGCCTCCTTGTGGGTCAGGTCAAGAGCAAGTAATGCACTCAATAATTGCTTATCTATCTGATTATCGACAGTCTTTATCATTATTATGTTGATAATATATGAGAACGTATATATCTTTTTTGAACATAGTATAGAACTGGAAAGTAATCAATTGGATACCAATATGATTATATAGCGTGATTGACAAAATCCTATTAACAATTTAGTGGAGGTTATTGCGAATGGCTGTATTAGAGATAGGCGAAAAGTATCGATGCAATATCTGTGGTAACGAAGTGACTGTGACTAAAGTCGGGGGCGGGACACTGGTCTGTTGTGGCGAAGATATGGAACTACTGAAATGATCTGTATATGATCCATATAACCTGATAGGAGAATTGTCAGAATGGCCGAACATAAGAAGATCATTAAGGAACTCGGAGATAAGTTGGGATTTGAACCTCAAGTATTACAGATAATTGGTGAGCTTGACCCGGACTTTCTTCAGGCATACCATAAATGCGATAAGAGACTTCTCTCTGACGGTGCCCTCACCGCAAAGACGAAAGTGCTGATGGCACTGGCTGTAGTAGCCTCCCAGCGTTGTGAATCCTGTACCGTTGCACAGATGAGAAGTGCCCTTAACCAGGGTGCAACCAAAAAAGAGATCATGGAAACCATGGAAGTGGTATTCCTTACATCGGGTGCTCCCGGCGTGGCATCATGCAGGGAAGCGTTGAAACTGGTGAAATAAGAAAATAGAGTGGGTGAAATTATGACTGAAATGAATTTTTTTGATGGAATGAACCGACCAGGAAATGCGGCAGACCTGAATGAGACCGAAAAGAAACACATCCCTGTGATCGGGGCGCCCGGAAGTGTAAAATCCGGTGAACCGTTCGAAGTGGATGTAACCGTAGGCAGCATTATGCATGTGATGGAACCGGCACACCATATTCAGTGGGTCGACCTCTATGCAGATGAGAAATACCTAGCCAGGATTGAATTCACTCCCGGTTTCACCAAAGCGAAAGCTACTGTGACCCTGGTTCTCCCAACACCCGGAAATGTGACATTGAGAGCCGTAGAGCGGTGTAATATCCATGGATTGTGGGAAAATACTCAAAACATTACCGTTGGTTAAGACATTCGATAAACTCATGGGAAAAAAGAACACCAGCCTATGCAATAATCGGGACTAGAAGACATATTTGGTGAGAGCAGTCCTTCGGGAGTGCCGCAGGTCGATGGTTCCGATCTCAGCGAGATCAGCAAAAAAGGAGTACAGTGATTTCTGTCACTCGATACCGCCTGGCGAGGAAACGAAATGAATGATGATTTAACGATACATCCTGATAAGACACTGGACTGTGTGGGTCTGTTCTGTCCTATACCGGTGTTCAATACTACAGAGGCAATAAATGAGATCGAGATAGGTGGAGTACTTGAAGTGCTCACCGATGACCCTGCATCGACACAGGATATTCCCAGGTGGGCCAAGCGGACCGGACATAAACTGCTTAAATTCGAGGACCAGGGTGAAAATTTCCGGTTCCTGATAGAGAGAACGAAATAATAATGGAGAGAGAAGATATGGCTGACGAGAAGTTATTATATGTCCAGACCAGTGGTGTGGACACACCCGAGAGATTATATTCTCCTTTAGTACTTGCCCAGACCGCAAAGGCCATGGGTATTGATGCGACAGTATATTTTCTGGGTATGGGCATCACCGTGGTAAAGAAAGGAGAAGCCGAAAAAGTACAGGTAGGAAATTTTCCTGACCTGAAACAGATACTTGACCAGACGGCAGCTGCAGGAGTGAAACTGTATGTTTGCGAAGCCAGTACCCAGTTGATAAATCTTGAAAGAGGCGATTTCATACCAGAGGTTGAAATTGTCGGGGCTGCTACCCTCAACGATCTGGTACTGGAAGCTGACGGAACAATGTGGTTTTAAGAGGAGGCACAGGTTGAACAAAGTATATATGGACAACGCTTCCGGTGCTCCGGTGGACGAGCGTGTTGTCGAGGCAATGCATCCATATTTTAACTCTCGGGTAGGCAATCCGGCTTCACTCCATGAATCCGGTGCAGAGGCAAGAAAAGCGCTGGAGGATGCAAGGGGATCCGTAGCGGCTCTTATCGGGGTCGACAGTAAAGAGATCATCTTCACCTCTGGCGGGACCGAATCCAATAATATAGCAATCCGTGGCGCCGTTCAACGGAAAAAGAAGAAAGGAAACCATATCATAATCTCTGCCGTGGAACATATGTCGGTGATCAATACCTGCAAGGACCTGCAGCGTGAGGGATTTGAGGTGACCACCATACCTGTGGATAGGGACGGTCTTGTTGATCCGGGACGTATTGCTGACGAGATCACCGACCGGACCATCCTGATATCATGCATGTATGCCAATGGCGAGATAGGGACTGTTCAACCGGTCCCGGATATCGGCGGTCTGGCCAGGGCGAAGGATATTCTCTTCCATGTGGATGCCGTGGCAGCTGCAGGAAAGATACCCATCGATGTACGCAAGGACCATATCGACCTGTTGACCTTTGCCTCCAATGACCTGTACGGCCCGAAAGGGGTAGGCGCCCTGTATATAAGGTCAGGCGTGGCACTGCGTCCGGTTATGACAGGCGGGGGTCAGGAGCGCGGACTTCGCTCCGGTTCAGAAAATATTCCCGGTATCGTGGGTATGGGTACAGCATGCAGACTTGCAAAAGAGGAGATGGAACAGGATACCAGGCATATGGAGATGTTGAGGGATGCATTGATCGAAGGGGTACTCGGAAATATGAAACATGCATATCTTACCGGTCACAGGACACAGCGGTTACCCCATATTGCCACGTTCCGGTTCAGTTTTATCGAAGGTGAAAGTATCATTATGAGCCTGAGCGACCTGGGAGTGGAGGCATCCACCGGTTCTGCCTGCTCGGTCAAGACCCTTGAACCGTCCCATGTACTGATCGCCATCGGGCTGAGGCATGAAGAAGCCCACGGGTCGTTGCTGCTGTCACTTAATAAGTGGAACACACAGGCAGAGGTTGACCATGTGCTCAAGAGCTTGCCACCTGTTGTGGAGCGCTTACGTGCGTTGTCTCCGCTCTACCAGGGAGATTGATTAGAATGTCATTTGAATATTCGGAAAAAGTAAAGGACCATTTCAGGAATCCCCGCAACGTGGGGAGTATCAAGGATGCCGATGCCATCGGAAGGGTGGGAAATCCGGTCTGCGGGGACATGATGGAGATACAGCTCAAGGTTGAGGACAATATTATCAAGGATATCAAGTTCAAAACATTTGGGTGCGCGTCTGCCATTGCTACCAGCAGCATGGTCACCGAGATCGCAAAGGGTAAGACCCTGGATGAAGCGTTGAAAATAACCAGACAGGATGTTGCCGATGAACTGGAGGGCTTGCCCCCCATAAAGATGCACTGCTCCAATCTTGCTGCTGATGCACTTCATGCTGCCATTAAGGATTACATGGATAAGCAGGAGAAAGGTATTGTGAAATTGGGCGAGAACGAGTATGAGGTGGCGGTGATTGGCGGCGGTGCGGCCGGACTGGCTGCTGCTACTATGTCTTCGTATGTGGGACTCAAGACGGTGATATTCGATGGCGGGCAGTGGGGCGGTCTGCTCAACAAGCTATGTCCTGATAAGTTGATCGAGAATTATCCGGGCCTTACCGATACAATGACCACCCGTGAGTTGACCCGGTCGCTGATGGACGATGCGAGTGGGCAGGACGCAGAGATGGTCAATGAGTATGTGAATAACATTGAAATTGATGGCGACTTCAAGATTTTGACCACGGATTCGGGAACCTTTAAGGCCTGGATGCTGGTGCTGGCTTCGGGCAGTTCGCCTGCCAAATCCGATATACCTGGCGTGGAAAAGTTTGCTTCAAACGATAAAGGTATTTATTACCTGACAGCAGACCCTTCAAAACTAACAGATAAGCGGGTGCTGGTGTATGGCAGGGGTTATAATGCTCTGTCCACGGCCGGCTGTATTGGCGGGATCGCTACCAGTATCACGCTGGTGACGGATGAGGCGTCGTTCAAGGTTCCAGAGCGGGAGATGGATAAGGTGAAGTGCATCGATGGGCTCAAAATGCTGACTTCGACCATTCTTATTGAAGTTCAGGGTGGTACAAAAGTTGAGAAAGCAATAATGGAGGACCAGACCGAGGGCGAGAAGATGGAGATCGTCGTGGATGCTGTGGTGCTGGCTACTGAGATGGTGCCAAATATTGGGATAATTGAGAAGCTTGGTGTGGAAATGGATGAGTCCGGGTTTGTGAAGACTGATAAGTACCAGCGGACTAACCTGGACGGGGTGTATGCTATCGGGAATGTGGCATCAGAGATCGATCTTCTGGTGGTGGCCGAGGCGCAGGGGACGATTGTGGCACATGACGCTTATAAACGGTTGAGGACATAAAGGATTATTGTTATGGATAGATTGCAGGAAAAATGTGAACATGAGGTTGAGAAATGACAACAGAAGATAATTTAAAAGCAGCATTTGCCGGAGAATCGCAGGCTAACAGGAAATATACGGCCTTTGCCAGGAGAGCAGACCAGAAAGGGTACCACCAGGTAGCAAAACTCTTCAGGGCTGCGGCGGAAGCGGAGACCGTGCATGCCCTAAACCATCTGGAAGCACTGGAAGCTGTGGGCAATACTGAAGAGAACCTGAAAGCTGCCATCAAAGGAGAGATCGAGGAATTCAAGAAAATGTACCCTGCTTTTATCAAGGAAGCGAAAGGTGAGTTGATGCAGGATGCTGCAGTCCTGAGCTTTGAAATAGCAAACAAGGTGGAGGAGATCCATGCCGGACTGTTCCAAAAAGCTTTAAAGAACCTTGGCAGCAACGAAGAGGTTGATTATTATGTTTGCCAGATATGCGGCAATACCGTGGAGAAGAATCCGCCTGATAGATGCCCGATCTGCAATGCACCAAAAGAAATGTTCAATAAGATAGATTGAGGGGTCGGAAATGGGGAGGTTAGCAATAATATACGGGACAGGATTTGGGAATACCGGACTGATGGCCCGGGCCATTGAAGAAGGAGCCACAAGTGCCGGTGTTGAAGTCACCATTAAGAACGTGAATGAGTCCGACATTTCTGATGTGGAAGGGGCCGATGCGATAGCTATCGGTTCTGCCACCTACAAAGGTAAGGCCATGCCTGCGGTTATTGAGTTCGTCAAAGAGATGGCGAGACTGCAACTGAAAGGCAAGGTAGGCACTGCCTTTGGTTCCTACGGATGGAGCGGGGAAGCGGCAAAGGTTATTACCGGGATGCTTAAGGGGTATGGGATGGAGGTCATGGAACCTCCCCTACGTATCAAGCGGCAGCCTGCAGAAGCTGGACTTGAGGAGTGCCGGCAGCTTGGGGTACAGATAGCCGGAAAACAGAAGTAGGATTTTTTCAGGGAGTGTCCCGGACTTGAAGGGGACCTGCAACAGATTTGATACTTTCTGAATCGGTTATTCACTTGTAGGAACATGCGAATTTTAAAGTAATGAGCATCATCAGGATGCCCCCGATTTCCATCCCACCACCATCCCCTAAGCCTTAGCTCCCCTCATAGTGCTGAACATCACCCCAATAACCATAAAAGTAACAACCAGGTAGACCAACCCACCAACCCACGGAAGGCTGGTCAGGATGCTCAGTACCAGCACCCCCAGCACCATATCCATCCAGGGTCTGGATTCCTTGCCAAGCTGTGAATAGATACGCCTGCCCAGCCACAGCCCGAAATATAACCTGGCAGCATACAGGGTAAATATTGTTAAAAATAACACTATCAATCCAATGGGAATACCAATCACCGTTACCATAAACACCAGCGAGCCAACAAACCCGATAACAACCAGCGCAAATCCCATTGCAATGTTCAATAACGGATTCTTTGGAATATTCCTGGCTACTGCTTCAACATGGTCAGGCAGCAGGACAAGGACCAGCAGTGCAATGATTAACAGGTGGAAAAGGCGAACGAACCATCCGATAAAGAGTGAAAACGCCTGAGATAGAGCAGACCTGTCATGAGGTTCTTTTTCGGTAAAAACCACATCCTGGATTACCGTACCTGGTGGAAAGGTCACCCTCTTCTGGCTCGTGTACTCAAGAGTGCCATTAATGCGGGCCGGGGAGAGAACCTCGATAGTACCCACCTCCAGGTCCACATTGCCGCCAACCGGACCGGCCAGTATCACGTCACCAGCTCCACCTTCAATATTTCCGGCAACCTCGCCCCTGGCTTCCATCCGGCCGGAACCAAAGAACATATCTCCACCGATATATGCCCCCTCGGATACTACGACAGAGCCCGCGCCGACAAATACGTCATCACCCACGTTTCCTTCTATTACCACTTCACCGGCGCCGATCCTGACATCATCTCCCACAATGCCGCTAATGGTCACTTTTCCTCCACAGGCCATAACATCGCCTGTGACGTTACCCGATATCCGGACAGACCCCCCGCAGGCTGTAACATCACCCAGCACCGTGCCCCTGATATCTACAGTATTCCCGTAGATCAACAGGTCGTCATCAATGACCGTATCTGCATCGATCATTTCTTTATCCTTATAATCAAGAACAGCACTGGCCGAACTGCTGACAAGAAGTAATAGTGTAAAAACTAGTAATAATGAAAAGTAACGAATATTCATAATGAAACCCCAAGAAAATTGTAAACTCATAACATATATGGTTAACTGTTCAGTAATGGTTTGTATTTATAAGTACGGTTTATGACATTCATGTTTCCTACTACCCCATATCTTTAGAATGTCAATCCATTGATATATATGACCACCGATTTTAACAATATATTGAATTAATTTAGTAATCTAGGAATCTATTGAATGAATAGGCATATATATTTGGAAAGATTAATTTAGACTAACCTTTATATAAAATATAAGAGGGGCGAATTAAAAAATGAAAACAAAAATGATTTCCATAATTTTGATGGTATGTATTTCAGTATTAATGGTTTCCAATACTGTAATGGCTGCCGAAGAAAATGTTGATGAAGGTGGGATTGTCGACGCTCTACCTGAAATAATCGTTGCCTTGATCGGTATTGTAGGATTAATAGTGCTTGTAACCTCTACCAAAGATGTAGGAGGAGCTCTTGGCAAAGGATTTAATTTTGTAAAGATCGGTTATACTCTCTTTGCAATAGATTTTATCCTCCTGGCAGCAGCTGAAATGATGGGATTCGAAGACTCGATCGAGTTACCTTTTGAAGTACTTGCATTATTGGGAATGTTACTCATAGTATACGGACCCAAGAAAATAGCCGATACTTTGAAACAGATGTAGCACTTTGGAAAGTTGATATAAATGTCGAAAAAAGATGCCTGCAAAAAGATAATGCAGGATTTGTTTGGCCCCGCAAGCGCCAGGGTACTGGATACTGTACCCGAGGATAAAGTTGTGGAGGTCTGCAAGTCAAAAGTTGCAGGTTTACTCGGAAACGAAAAAGCAGCAATTTTTGATAGAATTTAAGAGGATTTATTTTTTATCCTTTTTTTGGTCTTTCCTGGATACGATCAATATTCAATAAATCAATCCGGGATTGATTGTTTTTTTAGCCTGAAAATGTCTCATGTTTTGATTCCATTTTGAATGAGTACTTGAAACACAACTCAAGATCGATACAATTCCCAGGATAACATGAACAATGATTGTTAAGTTTAAGAAAAACCAATCATTTTCATTCGTTTTGCATTTATTTTACACCAGCACCTTCTCGAACAACCACCCGAAATCCTGTGGCCTGTTCAGGAAATCAAGCTTCCCGATATCCCGTACCAGCCCGTACATCTCTTTCCCCCTGACCAGCCCGACCTCAGGAAAACTCCCGGGTTCTACCTCTCTAACCGCAGGCACGTCCCCATAATTGGAATTCACCAGGAGTCCGTCCTCCGTTATATAGTATGCAGCCCCATGCATTTCAACATAAGGTTCATAGACCGACGAAAAGTCCCTGGACACCCAGTTTGCCATCTTCAACTCCTTGTTGCAGGCATTGATGGTCACATGCCCATAATCAGGGGGTATGATCACCTTATCCCCGGATGATGCCTGTATCATAACCACATCAACTATGGCCTCACCCTCATACTTTTGCAGCAGGTAGTGACATTCCCCGCTCAGCACCTCATACACTTCCGGATATGAAAGGTCGGTCCCGGGTGCCGGAGGGTGGTAATGTCCCAGGGTCTTGACATACTCCCTGCCTATCATGGCAGGCGGTATGACCGTGATATCATAACGCAGTATATGTTCTGATATGGTCTCGCGGTCAATCCGGCTCAGTGCCAGGTCCCGGTACATGTAATAGAGTTCACGGTCGCCAGCTTCAAGTATCCTGGCATCGAGCAGGACATGCGCTATATCTGACAGCATGCGAATTTTTGGTTCAAACGTCCTGCTCCCATACGTTAATGTTCTGTCCATATCTGGCCCTGTTACTGGCATGTACAGGATACTATATATTATATTCGAATTTAACCAGGCAAAAAGAAGGAATACTTTTTTGGCACAGCAATTCAGGAACTTCCGCTACCCGACCGCAGTAGCCGTGCCACACGCCCCGCTTCGCCAGGGTAGAACGACAGGACCGTCCCGATCGTTATTAATATCGTAGCCACCCAGAAAATGCTCAGGTGAAGGTCACTTGTGCGAAAGCTCACGAAATCCAGCACAAACACCACAGTCCCAAGATGCAGCATGGACGACCCGGTCTGCACGAAATACCCTTCCCGCTCATAGGTCAGCCCGCCCCGGCCCAGTATGGTCAATACCATGACCGCTGTCTGTATCACTATGGAGACAGCAAGCAGGAATACCAGGCTGGAGCCAATATCGGTCACCAGTGCGATCAAAAAAGTAACAACCAGTATACCGATTCCGGATGCCAGAAGTGACTGGCGGGGTACTATACGCTTGGGTATGCACAGTCCCAGTACCACCAGTAACAGCACAACGAACGGGTAGATATACTGGTTCATGCTGTCGATATAAATCCCATACAAAGGGGTTTCGGTCCACTGAGGTGTGGTTTCAGTAGTGTACGTGTAATAGCCTATGCCGTACAGGCATACCAGCCCGATTATTGCCAGCACCGCTGAAGTGAGAAGCATCAGGTAGAAATCATAGGTCCTGGGTTTCATTTTCAGTGTCAGTTTCATCCTTTTCTCCTCATTGTGATATAGCATGAATACCGGGTGCGATATAGGTCAGCAGGTACGTGAAAACAAGCGACAAAAAACAGATGATGCCCAGTATGGCAGTGGCCCGCCACATGTTGTGCCGCTTTAAATATATCCGGCTGTGCAGATACGCACTGTACAGTACCCACATCATGATACTGCCGTTGATCTTCGGGTCCCACCACCAGTCCTTACCCTCCCATGCCACGACAGCCCAGGGGTAACCGATCAGCATGCCCACGGTCAGCAACAGGTACCCGACCTTGGCATGGTTGTACGAGATGCGGTCAAATATCTTCTCACGCCGGAAGAGCATGAACACGCAACCTACAAAGGTGACGACCAGAGATGCATAGGCAATAAAGAGCATGGGCGGATGTGTCCACATGTATTCTGAATTGTAGTAATAGATGATACGGAAATATAACTGGTACAGGGCTCCATACAGAATGTTGGGGTCGCCCGTACTGGCAGCCTGGTACCATCCAGTTATCTCTGAATGCAGGCCCGGTAGGGGTTCCTTAAATGGATTTGCCAGGTAACTGAGTACCATAAAGATCGAAAGCATGATATTCAGGCTTGATGAAAATAGTGCGGTCATTTTTGTCCTGGAAAAATCGTACTGTAAACCAATAACGGTAAGAAATATGGATAAACATAGGGTCCAGAAATACAGTTTCTCAGTCTCAATCCATAGGGGGACTGCAAACCTGAGGGATGTGACGCTAATACCCATGTTGGCAGACATATAATTTGACAATCCAGGAGGATATACCAGTTCGATCGTCTGGTAAATGCGCAGGTGGAACCATGTAATGATGATAAAACCGACCATCAGTAGCATCGTACTTGATTTCCTTAACTGGGTTGACAGTACATACGCCCGTGAGTCCCTCGTAACCATGTGATACAGGGAAACCATACCAAGCAACAGTGAGACAATTAAAATAACTGTGATAACAGGCTGTCCAATAGTAGTTACCGTTTCCCTGGCAGCAAGATAGTCCTGGTATGACATTTATGGTTCAATGATTTTTATATAATAAATAGGATTTTGTCAGGAGATCAATTATTCAGGAATTTTCTTCTTCATATAATTCTGGATCATACTTCTCTATATCGATCATCGATATCAACCGCTTCATGACGTCATCCACCCCTTCGCCTGTCAGGGTTGACATAACCGCATCAAATCCACTCCCCGGTGCCTCTTCCAGCAGGTCAGCCTTATTGGCTGCCACCAGTACCGGCATCTCAATATGCCCGCGTACCTCTTCCAGTAACCTCACCTGGTCCTCAGGTTCATACCCGCATGTACCTGATGGGTCAACAATGAACAGCAGCACATCGCCCAGATGCTTCAAAGCTGATATAGCCTGCAATTCGATCTCATTTCGCTCACTCAGCGGCCTGTCCAGCAGACCGGGCGTATCCACTATCTGGCACCTGACATTCCCCACCTTGAAATGTCCCACAGCCAGCCCTTTGGTAGTAAAGGGATATGACGCCACCTCTGGGGTTGCACTGGATACCAGGGCTACGAAACTGGATTTCCCCACATTGGGGTAGCCGGCGATAACAATGGTGGGCTCCATACCCACGGCCGGGAGTTTGCGCAATATATTCCTGGCATCATTGAGCAACCTGAGGTTCTTATCCACATCATTTACGATAGATGACATCCTGCCATAGGCTGCTTTACGGATCGTTGACGAGTCGCTGCTGTGCCGCATCTTCCCAACAGAAAGCCGTCCCACTTCGTGTATCTTCTCGCCTGCCCATTGCACTGAAGCTATATTGGTCTTCAATACATTCACACCTACCAGTATGTCTGCCAGTTCACGGTAGAATTCGGGGATATTATCAAAACTGGGAAATTGCCGTACCACATTGGCCAGGTTATCTGACAGGATATTTGTTGCAGTCAGCAGCATGGACTCATCAGCCCGGCGGCGTGAAGACTCGCTCTTTACGGTCTTGCCTTTACGGGCACGGTTAGCACGACGAAAAGCTTTATCCAGGAGTTCTTCTGCAGTTGGGACAGTATATATCTTCTCAAATATCATTTGGCTCATCAACAGTGGCTGTACTCATAAAGATTGCTCTGCCACTCAATCCCCGGTCCTGATATGCCCTGCCCTGAAGGCATCATCCCGCATTAAACAACCTGATGAGCGGTATATCCCGGTTTTCTGGATACGCCGCCAGATGTCCTTTAACGGTTCTCCATGAATGTTCCCGTATGGTATCGGGATACAGGCGCAGGGAAGGACATTACCCTGGGGCGTCACGTGCAGCCAGCGCCGGCCCGCAAAACAACCGGTGGTTTTCATAACATGAGGAATAGAGAACACTCTTACAGGACCGCAATGTGTGCATTCCACGAACTCGTCCAGCAGCTGGTGATGTTCCGGTGAGAGTATATCCTTTTCCCTGTCGATCCACCTGCCTGTAGGTACAATTTCATAAAACGACAGTTCATGCACTCCTGCCGATACGGCCAGGTCGTAGAATCCATCAAGCTCATACACGTTATGGGGCGCAGCCACCACATACATGTCTACCAGCAGCCCCGCATCCACGCAGTGAGCAATACCTGTCATGGCCTCACAGAACACGCCCTCTCGCCCCCGTATCCGGTCATGTTCACCTTCCCGGGGGCTATCAAGGCTTACATTGACGGCATGCAATCCTGCATCATAGAGTGCCTGTGCCTTTTCCCGTGTCAGTCCGGAACCTGAAGTGAACACCGTGGAGATAGCGCCATCGGGTACGTGGGCAACCAGTTCTTCCAGTCCCTCGTATACCATTGGTTCACCGCCATCAAAAATGATCTGGGTGGCCCCCATGTCAACAGACTGGTCAATGATATCCTTGATGACCGGAACCGAAAGACTTGTCTTGTGCCTTGTATCTGGCAGAGCACAGTGAATGCACCGGTTCGGACACTCTTCTGTGATGGAAATGGTCACCTGTTCAGGGTTCGTGGATGCAGGTATGCCCAGTTTCCACAGGGTACTGGCTATTATGTTCTTTACCTGGCTGCGTACCAGCCTATCATATGCCAGGGAAGGAATAGGTGGCATCCACGTAGAAAAATACAGTGTTTCATCAGTGATCCTGACAGGGATATTTCCGTCAAATATTCCCAGCATATTATCAAGGAAACGATTGAGAACAGGCGCAGCCAGGCCGGTAGTTCGGATCCTGATCAATCCGCCGTCAATGCTGGCATATATTTTGAATACCAGGGTCTGGTACATCTTGAATTCGGTCATGGTCAAATATCCACAGAATATTCATTATTGCGTTGTTCCCTGAATCGTTATCTGAATCTTTCCAACAGGCATAGATTTATTGCTCAATATCCAATATAACACCCGTATATCAAATGGAAGATAACATTGAACGCAGCAGATATATAATCTTGGGATGTACCAGTGGCATACTGGCAATTTTGGGAGTTGTTACAGGCGCTTCTGTATCCGGAGACAACACATTTATTATCAATGCAGCACTGGCAGGTGCAATTGCACTTTCAATGGCCAGTGGTGCAGGTTCATTTATTACTGTTGGTGACATCGAACTGGACAAACTCTCACGGCTTGAAAAACCATTGATGAGAAGCCTTGACAATACCAGGATCGAACAGCTTGCCAAGCGTAAAATAAAAGTGCATTCCCTTATACATGCTGCTGCCTGTTTTGCGGGGTCAATGCTCCCAATAGTACCCTTCATATTACTTGACAGCCAGCAGCTTGAGGTTTCCATGGGTTTGAGCATTACCGCCCTGGCAGTGCTGGGTTTGTACTGGGGGAGGATAATGAAACAGAACATGGTGCTTCATTCCATACGCATGGCGGGATTAGGAGCGCTAATTGCTTTAACGGTCAACTTTTTCTTTCGCTATATCCAGTTGAGATAGGTATAACCTATAAAAAATGCATACATTGCCAGGTACAGAATTCCCCATAACCGGGAGATTTCTTTTTTCCTGACTATCACTAATAAGATAAGTGACAGCAGCATCATGTACCCGAGATCGAACCTGAACAGCGCTGGCTCATTCACAACCACTTCGTGTATGATCGAACCAGTGCCCATTGCCAGCATCAGATTGGTTACATTGGAGCCAACGATATTACCCAGCATCAACATGGTAAATCCCCGACTGGCCGCTGACACTGATACCGCAAGTTCCGGAATGGACGTACCCAGTGCAATCACGGTCAGGCTAATTACGGTACTTGAAATACCCAGTTCGCCTGCAACCACAATAACCGAATCAACCAGCAGTTTACTACCCAGCAGTACACCCACAAGGCTCAACATGACAAAGAACACTGCTTTTACATCAAACCGGGTTTTATCTAGATCCTCTTTTTGTTGTGTGTTGGACTTCAAGGAATACAGAATGTATAGAATATACACTGAGCATAAGATCACGCCTTCTACTCCGGTTATGCGGTCTCCTGTCAGGATTGTAATAATCCCGAAAGCCATTACGAGCATGTGAACCAGACAGTCTTTAAAAATGTGGTTATCTGAAATTGCCGTTCTTTTGATAAAAAAAGCTATGCCAAGGATAAATGCAATGTTTGTGATATTGGACCCGATAACGTTCCCCAGTACAATGCCAGATATTCCTGTATAGGAAGCATAATCTGTTACCATTATCTCTGGCATGGATGTCCCTATACCTACAATAGTGATACCTATGAAAAAATGCGACACTCCAAATGATTTTGCCAGTCTGGAAGCGTTTTCTGTAAAGATATCGCTTGAATATACCAGAATAACAAGTGCAATAATAAATACCAGTATCTCAAAGAACATTGTAATTCCTTTTGAGCTTCCTGATGGATGTGATAGTATTTATCTGTCCATAAATTGCCGGGCTTCCTGAATAATATCAAGGATGTCATAGGGGTTCTCTAACACTGTGATCTCATCAAGTCCCCTTAATTTCTGGACGTTTTTGTAGTCCAGGTCCCTGACCTTGAGTTCCACCTCACCGCCCTTTATGGCACCGTACTGGCACAGGTCTATACAGTTACCGCAGCCTTCACACAGCAGCAGGTCGATCTGTGGTTCAGCCGTTATTGCATGGTTGGGGCAGTTATCCCTGGGGGGGCATACCTCACACTTCACGCATATGTCCCTGTCAATTCCATAGGGGAGCTCTGAACGTATCACCCCGGCAATATCCACCGGCACCACATATACCGGTATGCTTCCTTTTACTGCCTGGGTAACGGCATTGGTAACAAGGGTATCAGCAATACCGCCGGCAATCTTTGCCACCGTATTGGACGTGGCAGGTGTCACTATGAGATAATCATATTTACCTACCAGGAACCGGCCAACTTTAGGGTAACTGTAACCCTGGTCCCTTTCAAGAAATATCTCTTCCATGTATCCGCCCGGAGCAATATCCTTTACTGAATCGAGGAGACCGTACATCTTTAATACCTCTTCACCCGCCCGGGATATGAATATAGATACTTTCAGGTCCGGATGTTCGATCTTCAGTTTCCTGAAAACTTCAAAACTATCATTGATAAAATGCCCTGCTCCGGTAATTGCCCATGCTATTCTCATGACCCTGTTCCCAGTATATTGATGTATAATATATAATTAATCATTAATAGCTTATATGTTTAATTAATATCTCTGCTACACCTCTTAACAATACTTTCCTGGCAACGCCTCCTGGCAATACTCCTTTGCCCTCTCTTCACAATACCTCGTCCCGACACAACTTGGCAATACCCTGTATCTGTTCCCCAATATCAACATCTATTTATGCCTGCCAATATACAATAATTCATTATGTCAATCAAGGCTGTCATGTTCGACCTGGATAATACGCTGCTGGACTTCTCAGAAATGAAACGCATGGCAGTGAACATGGCCATACGTGCCATGATCGACCAGGGACTTGATATGGACCCGAAAGAGGCATTCGAGAGCATATTCCAGACCTACTGGGAAGTTGGGATCGAATCTGACAATGCCTTCAGTGAATTCCTGAAGCGCAGGTTCGGGCAGGTTGACGAGCGGATCCTTGCAGCGGGCGTGAACGCATACCTGCGTACAAAACCTTCGTTCCTTGAACCGTACCCGAATGTGGTGCCGACCCTCATAAAACTCATAAAACGCGGCCTGGTCATAGGCATTGTAACCGATGCTCCCAGACTTAAGGGTTGGCAGAGGCTGTGTGCCATGAGGCTGCAGCATTTCTTTGACCACGTGATCACCAGGGATGACAGCGGTGCACCAAAAAGAGACGGGCTTCCGTTCGGGTATGCACTGAAGCAGCTGCAACTGAAGCCACAGGAGGTACTGTTCATAGGCGATAGTGTGGAACGTGACATCATAGGCGCAAAGGCAGCGGGTATGGTGACTGCACTGGCAGCTTATGGTACCAAGGATACACCCGGGGATATTGAGGCGGCCGGGCCTGACCACATCCTGTCAGACTTTAGGGAATTACTGGAGATCATTGGACCGCCGTAATCATTTTCGACAACGAGGACATGAGCACATGGAGATAAAGTTCTATGGCGGACTACATCGAGGACGAGGTCAACCACAACTGGATGAATCGGTTCGGGCTGGAATTCCACCAGGCCCATGCATCAGGACACGTAAGCCGGAATGAGATATTCCAGATAATCAGGGACATATCCCCAAAGATAGTATATCCGGTGCACACTGAACATCCTGAACTGTTCAGGCAGGAACCGGGTAGTATGGTTGAGATACCGACACTGGCATGGTGATTCACCATAATGGTGAATTGACAACAATGGCGAATCGATGAAAACATGAATTGACGATACTGATAAATCTGTTAAACCCCATAGGAACATACAATAATTCAGGTGGTTCAAGATTGCTGATTACTGAACTGGAACGGTTCATTCATGAAGATTTGGGAGATGATGACACATCATGTTCTATTGTGCCTGAGGTATGGGTACATGCCAGGATACTTGTCAAAGAAAAAGGGGTGCTGGCAGGACTTGAAGAATGCAGGCAGGTAATTGATTACTTCGGACTGGAATTCGAACCGGGTTTTGATGACGGGGATGCTATCAATCCGGGGGATGTGATTGTGGATGTATGGGGTATGGCCCCTGATGTATTGAGGGCTGAGAGGTTGAGCCTGAATTTCCTGTGCAGGATGAGCGGGATTGCCACAGTGACCGCCCGTTGCGTGGCTGATGCAGGCGGTGTGAGGGTGGCATGTACCCGAAAGACCACACCGGGTTTCCGTACGTTCGAGAAAAAAGCGGTCAGGTTAGGCGGCGGGGATACCCACAGGTTCAACCTGTCCGATGCGGTGATGATAAAAGATAACCACATCGCCATAATGGGTATTGAAAGTGCTGTTCGGGCCGCCAGGAAAGAGGCCAGTTTCACCAAAAAGATAGAGGTTGAAGTGTCCAGTGCTGATGAAATGCTGGCTGCGGCAAGGGCCGGTGCCGATATTATTATGTTTGATAACATGCTGCCAGATGAGATAAAGCAGTGCATCCGGATACTCGAGAATGCAACACTCCGAGAGGGAGTAATACTGGAAGCTTCGGGTGGTATCAATCCTGGTAATATCAGCGAATATGCCAGTACCGGAGTGTCAGTGGTCTCATTGGGTTCGCTTATTCATTCCTCTCACTGGCTGGATATGGGCCTGGATATTTTGTAATTCATCCAGGCAACACGTTTTTTTCTGCATAGCTGATATTTTAGTTAGCAATAGCCAGTTTTTACGGATGTTTTTCTCTTGAATCGAGTAAAAAACGAAACCTATATATACCGAAAGTATTATAATTATAATTATCATAATGCTAATGATGATGAGTATCAGATTCATGGGCATACAACAATGGTGAATATTATGAAAATAGTGCACGTACAATCGGTCCTACCCGAAGAAGATATCATTGCACTTAAATTAAAAACGGGCGAATCTTCCACCAAGGATGCCATATCAAAGGCGGTATATTACTATCTCGACTGTGAAAATATAGATAAAAATCAATAAATAGGTGATTGCAATGAACGCTACAATTAGATGCATGGCAGCTGCTCCGAAAGAAATTATCGGTCGGTATGATATGGAATCAATGATGCAGCTCGCTTTCAGTATCAGTAAGAACGGAGACGTAAACCTATGTTTCGGGGATTCTATACAGACAGATGAACCAATAGAGCACGAAAAGATGACCGAAACAGCCTATCCCAACACTGGGGAGGTATTCTATGGCAAACAAGGTCTCTGGCTTTCTATGTTTACACGACACATGGATGGCGCTTCCATGGTTGAGATCGAAATGGACGAGTGATCCATTATTACACTCTTTTTTTAATTCGGACAGATGAGAGACAGTATGTCAATGAAGTTCCGTTGAATTCCGGCAATGCTGACATGATTGCAGGTGATACACTTATAACCTCAGTTAGAATGGCAATAAATTTTTACCAGACATCCTGAACTATGAAGGTGAGCATGGTATTCAGAGGTTTTCTGCACCTAATGCAACCGAGTGGGATTTGAAAAACACATAATTCAGCCAGTTATCTTCGAACATTCGCAATATATCCCACTACTGCGTCTGATACTTCTTTTGTGGATGCATGGCCGCCAAGGTCAGCAGTCTTGATACCCATCTCAAGTACATGGTCAACTGCCTGCTGCACAAGTCCGGCTTTTTCCTGCTCCCCTGCCCATTCGAGCATCAACCGTGCACTTAAGATGGCTGCCAGCGGATTGGCAACATCCCTACCTGCAATATCGGGCGCAGAACCGTGTACGGGTTCAAAAAGTGCATACTTATCCCCAATGTTGGCACTGGGACACAGACCAAGACTGCCGACCAGTGCTGCTGACAGGTCGCTCAGGATATCCCCGAAAAGATTCGTAGTAACCAATACGTCATACTTGTGCGGGAAGAGGATCAGGTTGTAAGCCATGGAATCAACCAATCCTTCATCAAATGGTATATCATGCTCCTGTGCCACTTTGATGCACACCTCGCGGAAAAAACTGCATGATCTCAACACATTGGCCTTGTGGACTATGGTCAGCCGGTTCTTACGTTCTTGTGCAATCTTACATGCAATCCGTGCGATACGCTCACTGCCTTTACGTGTAATGGTGCGGATACTTGTGGCCCGGTCTTCACCAATTTCCTCCTTCCCCCCGTAGAGTCCTTCGGTGTTCTCCCGTACAATGATGAAATCAAAAGGTTGCCTTGCAACGTACGGAGTATCCACGGGAATGTTCAGTGACCGAAAAGGCCTGACATTGGCATACAGGTCTAGTTCCCGTCTGATGCGCAGCAGGACGCTCTGGTAATTGGGATCACTGGGCGTGGTGATGGCGCCAAAGAGAATACAGTCACAATCCCGCATCACATCCAGGTCACTTTCATCCATTGCCCGGCCGGTACGCTCCCATTTGCCGTATCCCACTTCCACAGGCACAATTTCAAAATTCAGGCCCGCCGCCTTCAGTACATCTACTGCGGGAGGTATTACCTCATGACCGACCCCATCACCTTCAATAACTGCCACTTTCATCAGGCTCACCATGTAATCTCTTTACCAGTTGCCGTATGGCATCAACAATATCGTATTCTGATGCGCCCCAGTGAACGACCACACCGTCATGTCCATTGATGTTGATAAGTCCCGTATTCCTTGTCTGACAGCAACGGGTAACAAATGGTTTTGAAGGTTTGACAAGCTGGGCCTTTAACGGGCACATATTGACATGCCTGTACGTATATTCCGGGAACCGGAGTTCAAATATCTCCCTGGAAATATCACAGCCCACAAGTATTGAACCGTCTTCAATGTCATTATTCGTATCGAGATATTTACCGTTGAGTTCAGATGCGTTACAGGGGAACACCACATTATCCCCTTCGAACTGGCGCAGGTCAATAAGTGTCTTCTCAAAGGTGATATTCAATTCACCCAGGATGCCACTATTTACCAGCCGCTGGATAGCAAAGGACAGCCAGGGTGGTTCGGGTGGGATGACATCAATTATCTCGATCTTTATTACATCGCACATGCTGGGTTTATGTACAAAGGTCAGGTGTTTATCCCTTCCCTTGAAGATCACCGTGTTCACAGGACCTTTACATTCATCAAGCGCGAGCAAAATCAATTTTGTCCTGTTATGGGCGTCATGTTCTGTCTTGTGTACTACTACTTCATCTCCCTGTGCAATAACTTCAAAGGATACCGGTTTTGTAAGCAGGGTCTTTGTGGGTTCGCTATCCACTTTAAATATCTTGATGTTACCGTCGGGTACATAAGCGATCACGTATTCGGTTGCAAAATAAATTGGATCTTCGCCTAATTGTTTTTTGGTAGGGTCGTCATGGGCGATACCCACCATCTTGTAATCATCTGGAAATATCATCATCCGGTGTATTCAGCCTCACTTTGATGCCTGTTTTTTCCTGTGGGCAACGAGACCTCCATCCAGTAGCAATTCCTGCAGGAAGCCAGGCAGTTTTGTACCTTCGTAAATCCTGTCACCACATTCTACCCGACCCTGCTGAAGGTCAACCGTGCAAATTTCGCCTTCCTCGCAGCTGACATCTGCTTCGATGATGGGGAGACCCACATTGATCGCGTTGCGGAAGAATATTCGTGCAAAGGACTTTGCAACCACGCAGGATATACCGGCATATTTCAGTGCCAGTGGTGCCTGCTCGCGTGATGACCCGCAGCCGAAATTCTTACCTGCAACGATTACATCACCGGATTTAACCTTTTTTGAAAAGTCCGGGTCAGTGCCTTCCATTGCATGCCCGGCAAAGACTCGCATATCAGTGGTTCTCAGGTACTTCCCGGGAATTATTACATCAGTATCGATGTCGTCCCCGTATTTCCAAACTCTTCCTGAGATGGTGATATTCATTAGATCACTTTTGCGGATATTTATATTACAGTACCATATACTTTTTTAATCAGGATATGTCATTCGCCTGTTATCTGCACGACCAGTTCCCTGGACCGGGGCCTGTTATCCATATCAATAAAAATGATCTGCTGCCAGGTGCCCAGTATAAGCTGCCCGTTCGTAAAAGGTACGGCCAGGCTGGGTCCCAGCATTGACGCCCTGATATGAGAATGACCGTTGCCATCACCCCATTTGAGATTGTGGTCATACTCCAGCTTCTTGGGTGCAAGTCTTTCCAGTGCAGCTTGCATGTCAGCGATCAGGCCCGGTTCATATTCCATAGTGGTCACCGAACCTGTGGCGCCCGGAACGAAAACCAGCACTGAACCATTCTTCAACCGGGAACTGCTGACCTTCTCTTTCACTTGATGGGTGATGTCGATAATATCCGAGTGGCCCTTGGAGTCAATAGTGATGTCTTCATTTATTATCTTCACAGGATTACCTCTGGTTTGTGTACTATGAGTCTTTATATTTTCAATTATATAACTATTGAGATGGCACCATTTCTCAAAAGGACATACATGAGAACCAGGGAGGTCACACCTTATAATTCAAACTCTCATTATCGATGGATACGTGGATGAACCCGCATGTTTAGGGGTCCCTCCGTATATTTCGCCTTACCCCAGATACATTGCCGGTGCCATGGCTGAACAGGGCATATCCCCTGACCACATCCAATACCTGACCATTGACCAGGTACGCCAGGGACAGGGACAGGATATTCTGGGGAAAACAGCGTTGATTGTTATCATTGCAGGCATGACCGTGCCTGGCAGATACCTGCGTGGCACACCTATCAATCCTGGTGAGATCAGCGATATCGCCCGTGCTGCCGGTGATACACCGGTAGTACTGGGCGGTCCCATACGGCTGGGATACGGTAGCCAGGGCGGTATGAAGGCGATAGCAATGGACATGCAAGATATTATTCCTGTAAAGGGGGATATTGAAGCGTTTATAAACGATATACTGGCTTCCTCTGCCGGATTACATGATCCGGAAACGGTAGCTAACCGGATGCGTTCCACCAGTGAAATAGCAAAATGGGGCGCCAGGGGAGCGTTCGTTATCCGTCATCATCCCGATTATCCTCATGTGATGTGTGAACTTGAGACATACCGTGGATGCGCCCGCCAGAATCACTGTTCCTTTTGCACGGAGCCTCTGTACGGTGATGCGGATTTCAGGGAGATCAGGGATGTTGTCTGTGAAGTTGAAGCCCTATACGGCTACGGTGCCCGGTATTTCAGGATTGGACGGCAGCCAGACCTGTTCAGTTACCTGGCAAAGGATACCGGAGGAGATATGCCGGTACCCAGGCCTGAGGCTTTGGAGCAATTATACAGGGGTATTCGCAGTGCTGCACCCGACCTTCGTGTGCTTCACATGGATAATGCCAATCCCGCCACCATTGCCTCATATCCTGATGAATCGGAAGAGATTGCCCGGATAATTGTCAAATATCATACGCCGGGGGATGTGGCTGCCATGGGTATGGAATCCGCAGACCCCCGGGTGGTCAGGGCCAACTGTCTGAAGGCCATGTCTGATGATGTGCTGGAGGCCGTGCGACTCATTAACCGTGTCGGTGGGGCACGGGGGGATAACGGGCTGCCTGAATTGCTACCTGGCCTGAATTTCATCCACGGGCTCAAAGGTGAGTCAGAAGAGACCTTCCATCACAATTTCCAGTTCCTGAAAGGTCTGCTGGATAGTGATCTTATGGTCAGGAGGATAAATATCAGGCAGGTAATGGCATTCCCCGGTACCCGGATATGGCAGGAAGATACCGCATATCGGTATCATAAGCAGTTTATACAATTCAAGGACAGGGTGCGCAAAGAAATAGACAGGCCAATGCTTGAGCGCATGGTACCTGTGGGTACGGTCTTAAGGGATGTGATGTGCGAGGTATCAGACAGTATCACGTTTGGCAGGCAGATAGCATCATACCCCTTATTGGTTGGTATTCCGGCCACGATGCCGCTAAAACGATTCATTGATGTCACAGTCACGGGATACGGACAACGTTCCATTACCGGAATACCCTATCCCCTGGATATTAATCATGCAGTTCCCAGGCTCATAGGTGAACTGCCAGGAGTAGGGAAGAAACGTGCCCGCAGTATTCTCAAAGGACGGCCCTACCGTGATAAGGATGACCTGCTTGCTCAGCTTGAAAATATGGGGAATATTTTACCGTATATTACAATGAAGAATTAATCACTGCTTTATAGCACTGACAAGTTCAAGTATCTTCGATTTTACGTCATTGACCTGTTCTACGATAGTGCCAGTGACTATCATGTCAGCACCAGCCTTTACCAGTTTGGCTGCGGTCTCACCGGTACGGATACCTCCACCCACGATGACCATAGTCTCATTGCCCACAGATTGCTTCACAGCACCCACCATAGCCGCAGGGACCGGACTGTCTGCACCGGAACCGGCTTCGAGATATATATAATGCATGCCCATGTATTTACCTGCCAGGGCATATGCCACGGCTATTGCAGGTTTTTTCTGTGGAATCAGTTTTGCATCTCCGACCCAGCCTACAGTGCCGCCGGGTTCGATAATGATGTAGGCCATCGAAATAGGTTCAATGCCGTATTTTTTCACCATCGGAGCACCCATGGCCTGGTTTGAAGTGATGTAATTGACATCACGGGAGTTGAGCAGGCTCATAAAGAATACAGCATCGGCATATGCACTGACCCCGCCAGCACTGGCAGGGAACAGGATAGTGGGCAGGTCGGTCTGTTCCTTGATGGTTTTAATGGTCTTATCAAGAATGCTGCCCCCTGCTCCGGTGGAACCTCCCACCATGATTGCGTCAGTCCCACCTTCTGCAGCCCGGGCAGCCATCTTACCTGCGGTATCCGGGGACTGTCTGTCAGGGTCGATAAGCGTCAGGTGTACTGCGCCCTGTGTCTTCACGACATTGTTCAGTCGTTCTTCAACACTCATATCACAATCAGCTGCTTCTGCTTTCCTTGGATTTCATACGAAGTTGTTTGGACTTGCATTTCCTGCATCGTCTAGCCTTGATAGGATTTCGTGCATTGCAGTTCATGCATATCTTCGTATGTAAAATATGTGCTTCAGCTTCAGGGAATCGAGCCATTGATAATTTCTCCTTAATAATATGATTACTTTGATTTGATAGAGCACTACAAAGGTGATACTGGTTTTTAATGGTTTCGGCGATACTTTGAAATAAATAAACGTGTATCTAATCACCCAGCGCGCGGGGATAGCCAAGCCAGGCCAATCCGGTATGTCTGAATGACTGCCGGGGTCAAAGGCGCAGGACTTAAGATCCTGTTACGTAGGTATTCGCGGGTTCGAATCCCGTTCCCCGCACCTGTTCTGGCACAGCTACTCTGGCACAGCTACTCTGGCACAGCTACTCTGGCACAGCTA
>JAMJFV010000099.1 GCA_023544495.1 ANME-2 cluster archaeon | reverse complement strand
TGCAACTGATACATTGACCGTTATTGTGAAGGATACTACCTCTCTCAATGCCGATGCCGGCCCCGATCAGACCGTTAATGAAGATACAGCTGTTACTTTCGATGGTTCCGGTTCATCTGATGATGTGGGTATCGTACGTTATTCGTGGGATTTCAATGCCAGAGACGGCATAACTGGTGAGGCATCCGGTGTCACCCCAACCCATACCTACCTCAATCCAGGTACCTATACTGTCACCCTTAATGTGAGTGATTCTGATGGTAATTATGCAACTGATACATTGACCGTTATCGTGAAGGATACCACTCCCCCCATTACCGTTGCCGGCCCAGATATGATTGTTAATGAAGATACAATTGTTGCCTTCGATGGTTCTGGTTCGTATGATAATGCTGCAATTGAGAGTTATTCGTGGGATTTCGATGCCAGTAACGGCATAACCGTTGAGGCTACCGGTATCACCACAACCCATACCTATCCCGATCCTGGTACCTATACTGTCACTCTAAATGTCAGTGATTCCGCTGGCAATCATAAAACGAATACATTGACCATTACCGTGAAAGATATCACCTCTCCCATCGCCGATGCTGGTCCCGATCAGACTGTCAATGAAGATACTGTTGTTCATTTCAATAGTTCAGGTTCGTCTGATAATATTGGTATCACAGGTTACTCCTGGGATTTCGATGCCACTAACGGCATTACTGTTGAATCCACCGGTGCCGCACCAACTCATACCTACAAGGATCCTGGTACGTATACTGTCACCCTTAAAGTTAGTGATTCCGCTGGCAATTATGGGAATGATTCATTGAACGTTACCGTGAAGGATACTACCACTCCTATTGCTGTTGCCGGCCCCGATCAGAATGTCAATAAAAATACCGTTGTTCATTTCGATGGTTCTGGTTCATCTGACGATGTAGGTATTGTACGTTATTCGTGGGATTTCGATGCCAAAGGCGGCATAACTTCTGACGCCACCGGTGCCACATCAACTCATACCTACAATAATCCAGGTACCTATACCGTCACCCTCAATGTAAGTGATTCTGACGGTAAATATGCTACTGATACATTAATAATTACTGTGAAAGATGCCACAACTACGAAAAGCTCTGGTGGAGAAAGTAGTGGTGGCCTCGGCACGTCAGGTGAAAGCTTCAAGAATATCATCTGCACCGAAACCGACCGCAGATTTATCGGTAAAGACCAGGAAGTCAGCTATAATTTTAACCTGGACTGTAACTATGTGACCTATGTCAACTTCACAGGGCTCATCAGTTTCGGAAAAGAAGCTACAAAAGTAGAGATCCTTAACCACACCTCTTCACTGGTAGATAAAAACGCTCCGGATATAGTTTTTAAGAACCTGAATGTCTGGATTGGTCCCATGGGCCTGATATCAGAAACAAATGTGGAAGATCCAACGATCTCATTTTATGTTGATAAATCATGGGTGAAGGATAACAATATCACGTTGAATACTATTACCCTTTATAGCTACGATGACTCCATTGAAAACTGGGAAAAGATTTCTACACGGAAGATCGGTGAAGGTCCGAATAGCTATTACTACAAAGCTAATCTTCCGATACGAATGAATATCGGGGCTTTTGCCATCTCGGGAATTAACCTATCACGCCCTTCAATGGTCTCATCGGTCTCACCGGACTCATCTTCAGAACCACCGGTCATTCCTACCCAGTCCGCTCAAGTGCAGGCCACACCAAAAATACATACTGCCCCCTCACCAATCACATGGACCGGTATCTGGAAGGAAAAAGTACCACATTACCTGATATTTTTTGCCATTTTAGTAATAACTTCATTATATATTGTTAGCATTAAATGGGATAAGATAGGCGACACCAATGTTAAAATAAATGGGAAATTGATAGATCCACGTATCCTTAACCTTGCTCATCCAATAATCTTCATCTGTTCAGGGTATGTACTATTGAGACTCATATTGTACTTTCTCGATGTTACGAACACAGGTGCGGGATGGCTTGAAGGTAACCAGATCAGGAGTTTTTCAGTCATGATCCTGATGTTCATATTGTCACTTTCGATAACAGATGCTGCTGTCACTTTCGGTCGCCGAAGGTTGGGTGATAATAAGTATTCTCTGGCTGAAAGCGGGATATCACTTGTGGTAAACATAAAGAGATGGAAAGAACTGCCATCAATGGTAGCTGAATCATCCCATGCAGCAAAACAATTGTCTGCACTGAACAGACCATCTAAGATGCTCAGTAATCTTTTGAACAGGGAGTCCGTTAAAAAAGGAATAACAATGAAAGTACCCTCACCAATCCCGGGACGACCCTTAACACGAAAATCAGCTGTTATATACGAGGATGTGGAGCATACATCTGTTCCGGAGCATCCACGCCCTATAACCAAGAAATATATATATTATGATAAAATATTTAATGAATTGACACCTGATGTGGATCCCGATAGTAAGCCAGATTCAGGACCAATTATGGAAAAACGTCCCAGAGGACCATAGAAACGATACATATGAAGACACGATATCCAGGCAAAAGGACGATTGAGCCATTAAAAATTAAAATATACTGCTAAATACTTCATTCAGGACAACAGTCGGGTCGATATTTGCCACACGCAGCACCACATATACCCCTATGAATGTGCCCAGCACACTTCCCAGATTGGCAAGGGCTGCCACCAGCAACACCCTGAACAACGGTATACTAACCATTTCTCTGAACGTCTCAACTTCAAGTAATTTTTTAAAATCATGGGGAGATGGAGGGCGTTGTTTTGCTTCCATAAGACCTGCAAACCAACCTGCTGCCATTAATGGGTTCAGGGAAGTAAGCCAGGCCACGGAAAATGCGGTCAGGATAGATTTTGGATGTCCCCTTGCCAGAGCAGCACCGGCAGCGCTCAGCACTCCGTTTATGATAATCCAGTAGCCCATGGCTATAAAGAGCATATATGGAGAGATAGCGCCTTTGAGGATACCTAAAATGACCAGTAAGAACGTGGCAATTGCAATCGCCACAAAACTAAATCCAACTATCTTCATGAAGCTGAACCTTTTTTTTGGTACAGTGACCAGTTGTTCCATGGGGGGAAGGTTTTCCGGGTGCTTCAGGTAATTATTGATACCCTGCCTGTGTCCGGCACCTACCACAGCCACCACCCTGCTATCATTCGCAGCTTTCAGCAGGTTTGTCGTCATGTAAGCATCACGTTCATCTATGAACACCCTGGCAGCTGAAGGTGCAAATTTACGAAGCTCATTGACCAACTGGCTGACTACATCCTGTTCGGTAACAGATTCAATATCAACTTCCTCGCCTTTTAATCCCACTGCCGCCATCAATATAGCGCCTGTCATTTTGAGCTTTTCCCACAGACCCATGCTATGCCAGAATCGCTGCAGAGTAATCTGGATATCCCGGTCCAAAAGCACGATACGGGCTCCTGTGGATTCAGCTTTTTTAATTGCCTGCATCATTTCAGCCCCGGGGTCAACTCCCATATCATCTCCTATCTTCTTCTGTATATAGGCTAGCAGCCAGTGTATCAGGAAATAGTAAGGTTGACTGCCGCCGAGAATATCCTTTGGTGATATCTTCTTTTCCTCTACCTGCTCGGTCAGTGCCTTGTACCGTGCAGGACACAGTTCTATTGCGACCACATCTGGCTGTTCACGTTCTATAGTTTCTTCAACTTCGGTCACACTTTTATCTGAAACGTGCGCCGTACCCACAATGATGATATTTTCTGCCGGATTATCAGAGATGGCAGGATGTTCCACGCCTGGTTGGGATATATTAAAGGAATAATTGATTTTGTATTGATCATTTTCTGAATTCATTCATTCTCCAAGAGGTAATTGATGGTAAGAACACTGATGATATTACGGGATACTACATATACTTTAATGAACAGGAAAATCCTCGCTACACCCGGACATGAGCATAGAAGTTCACACATAAAGGTATTATTAATAAACTATATAACCAGTTAGGTTAAATGAGTAGCAATAGAGGGAATAACATGCGTGCTGAAGTATCAACCTTGTTTGGATTAAATGTTTATACTGATAAAGGAGTCTATGTGGGAAAGGTCAACGATCTGGTACTGGATCCAAACGAATCCAAAATATCAGGATTAGCTGTCGGGAAGATCAATCAGGAATTATTCAATATCACAGGAAAAGGGGTAATTCTTCCTTACCGCTGGGTAATCGCATCAGGCGATATTATCATCATTAAGCAGATGGCTCACCGTTTCAAGAAAGAAGCCGCAAAGCCTGAAAAAGAATCTGATTAAGATTCACAATATCAGGATGAAGAACAGGGAATTATTTTCGCAGCTAAAGATCGTCAGCACTGCAGTTTTAAGAGTGGACGGCAGAGGCTTTTCCAAAGCTCTCCGTAACCTTGGATTCAATAAACCCTATGATATTCGTTTTACTAAGGGTATGGTACACTCTACCCATGATTTTTTCAGTAAAAGCGGTATTGATCCCACGTTAGCATATCTATTCTCTGATGAGATAAATCTGGTATTTGTTCATGACTTACCTTTCAATGGCAGACTTGAGAAAATTGATTCTGTCATTCCCAGCTTCATTGCTTCGGCACTTACCATACACCTGGAAAGTGCACAACCTCTGTCATTTGATTCAAGAGTGACCATCATAGACCGTAATGACATTACAGATTACCTTTATTGGCGACAAAATGAATGCTGGCGAAATATGATAAGCTCATATGGCTATTATCTGTTGCGCGAGGACGGTATGAATGTCAAAGAAGCTACAGAAAAGCTAAAAGGTATGAAATCAGAAGCATTACATCAGCTTGCGTGGGAACATGGTATAAACCTGGCAGAAACACCGTTATGGCAACGCCGTGGAATCATGGTTTACAAACAAAAGTTCGAAAAACCGGGTCATAATCCTATTACCGGAGAAGATTCAACGGTGTTCAGGTCAAAGATAATAGATGATTGGGAACTCCCGATGTTCAAATCAGATGAGGGAGAACAGTTAATAAATTCAATTATCCGGGAGTCCAAAATTTAGAAGATCTCGTATGTGCCTGGCATCCCGATAATGCGGTCGATTATTATTTTGCCGTCATAACGATTGAGGTCAGGAATAGACCGCACTTCTTATTCAATAAAATATTTTTAAATGAAAAGCATAAGTCCACCTTCTGCTAAATATAATGTAAGGGAGCAGGTGGAGTAATGCCAGCCAGAATTAACGTGGCGAATCCGAACAGGTGCATAGACTGTTACCGTTGTATGCTTGCATGCAGTCGTGCTAATGCAGATTCAGTTTCGTTAATGGATAGTGCCATTGATATTCGGACAGCTGGTGGTATCGAGAGCGGTATTGGAATAATCGTCTGCCGTTCATGTATTGACCCGCCCTGTGCCAGAGCATGCCCGACAGGGGCTCTGAAACCCTGCAATGGCGGTGGTGTGGTACTGGACAAAGACATGTGCGACTCATGCAGGGTATGTGCTGATGCCTGCCTGCCCAGGCGATTCATTCTAACAGGGCGGATATGCGGTAATTTGTAATCACTGTGGTGTATATGCTGAGTTTGCAGTCGTGACGTGCTTGAATTAGGAAAGACTGAGGTTACATATAAATGGGTGTGTGAAGATGGATTTCAGACAGGAATGGATAACGACTATCCATGATTTCATGATAGACGAAAAGACTATCATATCAGCGCTCGAAGAATTGAAAAATGAACGACCAATGACGTTATTGATACCAATGCTCTATGAAGAGATCCATGGAGTCAGTTTGAATACTATTATAGACATTATCAATGAATCAACATATCTGAACAGAGTAATTATTGCTCTTGCAGCAGATGATGAACATAAATATGTTGAAGTCAAGGAATTTTATTCCAGGTTGAGGATACTCCATACAATTATATGGTGCAATGGCCCCACAGTGCTGCATATTGTTGAAGAATTGAAGGAAAAGGGACTTGACATCACCATGTTTGCCGGTAAGGGCAAGGACACCTGGATAGCATTGGGAGTGGCAAGTCTTGATAGTTATGCAATAGCCATGCATGATGCAGATATTGTATCCTATTCAAAACTTCTTCCTGCAAAATTATTTTACCCTATCGTAGAACCCGAGCTTAGTTTTTTCTTCAATAAAGGCTACTATGCAAGAATTGATATGGAAAAACGGAAAATGTACGGCCGGGTTTACAGGCTTTTGCTCAGTCCCCTGCTCAATGCATTACTGGAAAAAACGAAATATAGTTCAAATTTCTTAAAGTACCTGTGCGCATTCAAATATCCGCTCTCTGGCGAGTTCGGTATGACATCAGACCTTGCCATTAACATCCGTATTCCCGGCGATTGGGGGCTTGAGGTAGGACTGCTTGCCGAAGTCTACAAGGGTGCTGCGCTAAAGCGGATATCCCAGGTGGACCTGGAATTCTATGAGCACAAACACCGTTTAATCGGGACTGATTCCGATGAAGGTATCCTGAAGATGATCAAGGATATCACCAAAACCATATTCCGCAACCTGGTAGAAGTTGATGGAATAGATATCAATGAAGCGTTCCTGCAAAGTGCTATTGTGCTGTTCAAACGTACAGCTCAGGACCGCATACGACAGTACCATGCCGATGCCCTGTGCAACGGCCTGAATTACAGCAGGCATGCAGAAGAATGCATGGTAGAAGAATTTACCAGGATTGTGCTTATTTCGGGGGAAGAATACATAGATGATCCTACAGGGCTCATGCTCCCTGACTGGAAAAGGGCTATTTCTGCAATGCCGGATACCAGGGAAAAATTGAAAGATGCTGCCCTTCATGATTACAATACGTATCGATAATACCTTACCCCCATATTCCTGTGCCAAATTATCAAGTTGCAGCAAATCAGGATTATGTTATAAATTTTTTCTTGTAGTTATTATATGCTATGACGAACTCTGCGTGTGGCCAGATGAGGGGCATAATAACATATGCAAATCCTTCTTTCCATTTAGGATGTGTTCTGATCTGTTCTATCATTGTCATTTTACTGTCTCGTAATATATTAGCATTGGTATAATCTTCCAGCCACATCTCGAACCTCTCAACTGTCGAGATATGTTCAGGCAGCATGTAATCATGAGCCATACTTATTACCCAATCCAGGTATTTCTCTGCCATGTCCCTGTTGTTCACACCAGTGTAATGGTTGGAAAGCTGGC
>JAMJFV010000098.1 GCA_023544495.1 ANME-2 cluster archaeon | reverse complement strand
CCTGAATTGAAATCTCTCTTCTTTATCACCTTTATAAAATACAGCAATATCGATATCAGACAGACCTGACATTGTGCCTTTTGCAGATGAACCGTATACGATCATAAATCCGACCTTTTCTCCCCCCATCTCCATAATCCTCTGGCATACATCTGAGATTTTCTGCTGAACAGTCCCATTCAATTCCGGTCCCTTCATAGAATTACCTGACAAACGTATTGTATATTTCATAGATATTAATTTCCATCGGCCTGCTCTTCCCCACTACAACAGCCCCAGCCCCGGCCCAAGATGAGGTATCACCCCGAACAGGAACACGTTCACCATCCCGTGTGTCAGGGCAATGAGCGGCAGGTTCCGTGTCACCTGGAACAGGTAACCCACAACAAGTCCGGCCAGGCTGGTGAACATCATCTCGTACACAGTGCCATACCCCGAGTGCATGATACCGAACATAAGACTGGTGATCATCAGACCGTAGAACAGGCCATACGTCTCCTCCAGCCTGGTCTGCACAATAGACCTGAATATCAATTCCTCTACAAGCCCTATAAACAGTATCATCACAAGAGAGAGTTTCAGCATGTTCCAGAATGACAGGTCAGGTATCAGGTAGCCCGGCCTGATAATATAATACTCCCCCTCTGCAATGGCAAGAGCTATGATAATGGAAACTGGTATTATGACCTTCAGGTTCCCCCTGGTCAATCCCAGCTGGGCGGCAGTGTATTTCTGGTGCACGGCCACCAGATACACCGGTATGAGGAGTGGTGCATAAATGAAAATATACGAATACAATGTCATCTCATAGAAAACAGGCATAGAAATATTGACCAGCCGCAGGAGTGGAAGCAACATCAGTGCCTGTAACGGCCTGTACACGTCGCTCTCACTTAACCGCATGGTGGCCATCCCCAGACCTATCAACACCAGCACATGTACCCACATCCCATACTTCATCCAGCCTGAGTACAACAACAGTTCCGCCAGCACAATAAAGCACAGCGTTACCGTTACCAATGTCTTATGATGCCGGTATTCTGGCATCACCTCATGTCCGGAAGCATCCGGCTGCCTGATTTCAGCTTCCATTTATCCCACCCGTGACATCTATCCACACATGAAGGTCCCGGTACGGCGCCGAGTAATTGCCATCCCTGTATAACAGGAACTCCAACTTCATATCCTGGCCGATCGCTGGTGGTATAATGGTCACAGACTCTTCCCGGGTCTGGTTATGGACCAGCACCATCTGCTGCCGGGGATATATTGATTCATTGTCCAGTGCAATGTCCAATGAGTAATCCACAGGTGCATATTCATGGTTCACCACACCCACTATCACGGTTCGGCTCTCGCTAAGGTTGAACCTGACAGGGTAATCATCAGCCATTTCCCCGGGCCCCAGGATATAGAACTCGGTGAACTTTTCACCCTGCTTTGGCGTCACGATCACGTACACCAGCATTGTTACTGATGCCAGTAAGGACAGTACCAGTATTACCGTCAATATCCTGTCAAGGCGGGACCGCTCATGTGCGAACACCTCCTGGTGCAGGGAGTGCAGTGCCGCTGTGAAAGGGACCGAAAAACTCTCGCCAACGGGCAGTTCAGCGCGCCTGTACACAGCTATAACGCACATCCCCAGGGTAAAAATGGATATGGTGACCAATATCGGTGCAAGCCTGATGCCCCACGGTGTGTAGTTCAGGCCCAGCCCCAGTAGCGGTACCACTGCAATGCTCAGGCCGAAGCTCAGGGCCGTGCGCTCTATCCCGTCCAGGTCATCCCTGTGCGGGAACAGTGCCGCTATCAATGCATATCCTGGCAGGAACAGCACCATGGGAAGACCCAGTACAGTCCGGATCCATGTGTTACTGAGTGGTGGAATGACTATGAAAACTGCGGTCAGGATGACCAGAATTATAACTGTTAAAATGTCACCTGGAATGGTTTTTCTATCAAACATTATTGAAAAGGTAATAACATTCAAATCTATTTAAACATTAGTATGAAATTACTGCACGGTAGCATGCGGAATGCTTAAGCAATGTCTTGACATTGGAATAATGATACAATTTTTAGTATACCATATTAACCACACAGTAAGCATAACATGGTAGCACACATTGTCAACCATATGCTATTAACCATAAAAGCAGGAAGTAACACAACATGGAATTCTGTCCCCAATGCAAGAGTATGATGATGCCGTCAGGCAGCAAAATGAAGTGCAAGAAATGTAACTATGAAAAAGATAGAACAACACGCACAAGTGTTGTCGAAAAAAAGGTATTCAAGGAGCGTGAGGTCACGGTTATAGAAGGCAACGAAGCAGCGGGCCTGCCCACATCCAGGGTCGTGTGTGAGGAATGTGGCAACGACACAGCTTATTGGTGGCTGCGGCAGCTCAGGTCAGCCGATGAAAGTGAAACTCGTTTCTTCAGGTGCACCAAGTGTGGCAGGACCTGGCGGGAATACGACTGATATTCTCGACTGATATTTTCGACTGATATTTTCGACTGATATTTTCGACTGGTATTTTCGACTGGTATTTTGATATTTACGATCAATTATTACAACTGATATTGCTGATCATAGTTCCCTGCACACCAATTCAAGGTCGTCAAGGAACTCCTCCAGTCTTTTTTCGCTCAGATGCGGCATAATTACCAATCTAAGAGCAAGTGGACTGCGTGTTATTGATGTATACCACCCCTTCTGTGCCATTTTCGTCCTGACTTTTGCAGTATCTCCCACATCAAGCACCACAACGTTCATTACCGGGTCGATCAACGGTTCAACACCGAATTCCCTGACCCTGTCAACCAGCCTGCCGGTCATTTTCATGCAGTACTTCACAGTATTGCGATATCCTTCCAAACCCATGTGTCGCATAACAGCATAAGCAGCCGCAGTAACCCCTCCGCTTCGGGTACCGCTCAACGAGTATTGGGTATCGATGGTAAGATACGGCGTATGCGTGCGCAGTTCCTGCAGGTGCGATGGGTCCCGGAACAGCAATCCTCCAGCCGGTATAGTACACAGCCCCATCTTGTGAGGGTCTGCTGTCATCGATGATACCCCTGGCAGCCTGAAATCAAAATCGTATGGTTTATCAAGGAAAGGTATGACAAAAGCTCCGAACGCCGCATCTACATGCAGGAAGATCCTCCGTTCTACTGCCATATCTGACAGTTCTCTGATGGGGTCTATCTGACCGAACTCGGTGGTACCCGCAATACCCACCAGGGCCACTGTGTTATCATCTATTTGAGCTTCCACACATGCAGGGTCCACCCTGAACTCCTCATCCAGTTCTGCCTTCCTCACATCCACCCTGAGCAGGTCTGCTATCTTATCAAAAGAAAAATGGGCCGACTCGGAAACCACTATGTTGGGATCATCGCTGATAGCGGAATTCCTGGCAGCACGGATGGCCTGTATATTAGACTCGGTGCCCCCCGTGGTGATGTATCCAGATACACCGGGGTCACCCAGCATCCCACCCAGCATGGCGATAGCCTCATGTTCCAGTTCATGTGCTCCCCGGAACAGCCCTGCATCACCCAGGTTTGTCTCCATGAACATTTCATGGGCCCTGACCGCTATCGGATGCGGGTGGGTACACATGGCACTGAGCACCCTGTCATACGACGTGTCCCGTGCCCTGTAAACCGAAAGCTGCTCCAGCACATCCTGCTCGCTTTCACCCTTATCTCTCATCTGAAGCACATTAGCGTCAATATAGATGTTAAATAATTCTATTCTAACTCCAGCTGCAACCTTGCAGCCTCTTCTGCCCTGCGCATAATATCTTTCACCTGGATCCCGGATGAGCCGGCAACCAGCTTGCAGTCTTCGAACTCTGCTGATATCCCAAATATGCGCCCTCCTGTGTCACGGGCAGTCTTTACCCTGACCCTGTACGGTTTACCTGCCACATCTATATCCACCGGTAGTATGGTGCGCAAGGCAGTCAACCTGTGCCTGACCGGTACCAGCCTGACACCCAGGCTTCCGGTCTCGACCATGATCCTGCAGGCCAACCTGTGTGAATCCCCGGTCCTGCAAACCACCTTTATCAATGAACCGCTGCGTCCTTTCTTCATGGTCGCAGGTATCACTGACACATCAAGGGCACCGTCATCCATCAGTTCCTGTACCAGGTAACCCAGTACTTCACCTGTCACATCATCTACATTCGTCTCCAGCATCTCGATATGGTCGATGACAAAGGCAGGGTCAGATTCACCCATTACAGTACGCAGCATGTTGGGCATACCCGTATCTTTTGAACCTGCCCCGTAACCAGTGCCTGTTGAGTTCATTTGTGGATACACAGTACAGGTAGTACCATATTGTTGTGTAAGATACGCCAGGATCGCTGCTCCCGTAGGTGTCAGCAGTTCATGTTCCACAGGCCCGCCCCGCCACACCAACCTGGAAGAGTTCAGTACGGCGAGGGTAGCAGGAGCAGGAACCGGTAATGTGCCGTGGGAAGTATCAACATATCCGCCGCCTACGGCCACTGGCATACATAATACCTGTGCTCCGGCCATTCCCAGGGCATGAAAGGCAGCCGAAGCGCCTACCACATCAGCAATAGCATCCTGCTGCCCCATCTCATGCAAATGTAGCTCTTCAAGCGGTGTTCCGTGAACAATAGATTCCGCACGCCCCATCAGTTCCAGTATACCATGTGCATCTTCCATCACAGCCCGGGGCAGTCCTGCCGAACATATCTGTTCTGTCATCTGATGGTACTTCAACCTGATATCCGAGTGCTGGACAACGTCTATGCGGGTCGCCATTATCAGGCCTGATCGTGCATGAGACAATGTTACTGAAACGTCAGCTGCTGACTCCATTGCCTGCACTACTTTTGCTGTATCCGCCCCGAGGTTCAACAGGCTTGCGATAACCATGTCACCTGAAGCACCCATACAAGGATCGAACAGTAGTATTCTGGATGAGAGGTTCATATTGTCTTCCACATTGGTTTTTTTACTGGATGATTGGAAAAATACTTATATCCATTTAATAACCTTATTACCATTCATTAATTCTGCGATATAGGATGTTACAATGTGGACCATAACCAGTTAAAAGTAGAAAAGGCGTACCCATTAGATTCAGGAAAAGGCATCGCACGTATCGATCCTGCCACAGTCCAAAAGCTCCAGATTTCTGTGGGTGATGTTGTCCTGCTCGAGGGTAAAAAAACCACGGCAGCCAGGGTATGGAGGGCAGAGCGCCAGGATTGGGGAAAGCAGATCATCAGGATCGACGGGACAACCCGCCTGAATGCAGGTGTTGGTATGGGGGACCATCTGAACATTGCCAAAACTGAACCTGTTGTTGCCAGCAGAATAGTACTTGCACCGGCCGAGGGTGAGAAGATCAAACTCGGGGGTGAAGCAGGGAATCTCGTCAAACGACAGATCATAAAACGGCCAATAGTAAAGGGGGACATTATCCCGTTACTAAGCAGTACAACGCATCCCATTTTCAGCCAGACCGGCCAGGGCCAGGCCATGTACCTGATAGCTGTGGATGTAGAACCAGACGTCGCAGTGATCATAAAAGAACAAACCGAGGTCGAGATACGTGATAAACCGGCCAAAGGTTTCGATACTATTGTAGGTACGGGAATATCGTATGAGGACCTTGGCGGACTCAGTGACCAGATCCAGCGCCTGCGTGAGATGATGGAATTGCCCCTGAAACATCCTGAAGTGTTCGAACAATTAGGTATCAAACCCCCGCTGGGTGTATTGATGCACGGGCCACCGGGAACCGGTAAGACCATGATCGCTAAGGCTGTGGCCAACGAGGCCGGGGCTAATTTTTATTCTATTGCAGGGCCGGAGATAATGAGTAAACACTATGGGGAGAGCGAACAAAAGATAAGGGAAAAATTTGAAGAAGCGGCAAATAACGCCCCCAGTATATTATTCATTGATGAACTGGATGCTATCGCAAGTAAGAGAGCTGATTCTACTGGCGAATTGGAGCGCAGGGTAGTTGCCCAGATGCTTACCATGATGGACGGAGTCGAGGACCGGGGTCAGGTAATGGTCATCGGTGCTACAAACAGGGTAAATGTCATTGATCCGGCACTGCGCCGTCCGGGACGTTTTGACCGGGAGATCGAGATCGGTGTGCCTGACCGGGATGACCGGCTGGAAATACTCCAGATACACACCAGGAACATGCCCCTTGACGAGGACGTGGATCTTGAGGAACTGGCCGATTTGACCCATGGATTTGTGGGGGCAGATATAGCAGCCCTGTGCAAAGAATCAGGAATGAAAACCTTGCAGCGCTATATGCCCAAATTCAACCTTGAACAGAAAATTCCAATGGAAGTGCTCAATGAGATCATTATTACCGCAACAGATTTCGATAATGCCTTAAAGGAAATCGAACCCTCGGCCATGCGTGAGGTCATGGTTGAAGTGCCCTCGGTACTCTGGAACGAAGTTGGCGGCCTAAAACTGAGCAGGCAGGAAATACTGGAAACCATTGAATGGCCGCTGAGCTATCCCGAACGATTTAAACAGATGGGTATCATGCCTCCAAAAGGAGTGTTGCTCTACGGGCCACCCGGCACCGGTAAAACGCTGATAGCCAAGGCTGTGGCCACAGAGACCAGTGCTAATTTCATCAGTATCAGGGGCCCGCAACTTCTGTCAAAATGGATGGGAGAAAGCGAGAAAGCTATCCGTGAAGTGTTCAAAAAAGCCAGGCAGGTGGCACCATGTATCATCTTCTTTGATGAACTGGATGCAATTGCACCCACCAGGGGAACGGATGGGAGCAGCCAGGCCATGGAACGGGTCGTTAATCAGTTGTTGATAGAATTGGACGGGCTTGAAGTCTTAAAAGATGTGGTCGTTGTTGCAGCCACCAACAGGCCCGAACTGATAGATCCTGCCCTGATACGGTCAGGCCGGTTTGACAGGGCAGTATTTATCGGACCCCCAAACCGGATTGGACGGGAGGAGGTACTCAGGATACATACCAGGAATATACCCGTGTCCGAAGACGTTGACCTGGGTGAGATCGCAGATGCAACGGAAGGATATGTGGGTGCTGACCTGGAAGCCATCTGCCGTGAAGCAGTCCTGATCGCCATGCGAACAGATTTTAATACGGAACGTGTCCAGATGAACGATTTCAGGATAGCTCTTAAAAAAGTAAGACCTGCGATCACAGAACATATAAAGGAATATTACCAGCAGCTTGAGACACAATTCAAGGGTGGGGTCAAAAAAGAACAGA
>JAMJFV010000097.1 GCA_023544495.1 ANME-2 cluster archaeon | reverse complement strand
TCTTCGACCACTGGTTCGAGTTCCTCGATGACCAGTATCGTATCCACCGAACCTGCCAGTTCCTTGATAAGCTCTGTTGGTGCGGGGTATGCGCCGATCTTCAGGCAGGATGCTTTGACGCCAAGCCTGTCAATGGCTTCCTGTGCATATACTGATGCCACACCCGATGTAATAATACCTAAACGTGCACCCCGGACCATGTCAAGCCGGTTCCACTGTGAATTTTCAAGGGCTGCTGCCATCTCTTCCTGCTTGTTGATCAGGACCCTGTGGCGCACCCTTGCATGGGCCGGCAACATTACCCAGCGCCGGGGGTTCTTTTCAAATGTAATCTCATGTTCAGCTGGCGTCGAGGTCTGCAACCTGATACCTGACTTGCCATGGCATATCCTGGTAGTGGGCCGTAACACAACAGGGGTTTCAAACATTTCTGAGAATTCAAATGCAAAAGCTATCATGTCGCAGGCTTCCTGGGGCGTGGCAGGGTCCAGGCATGGTACCTGCGCAAATGCGGCATACCTGCGTGTGTCCTGCTCGTTCTGGGAAGAGTGGCAGCCGGGGTCATCGGCGGAAATGACGAGCATGCCACCTTTGATGCCTGTATATGCAAGGGTCATGAACGGGTCAGATGCCACGTTGAGGCCAACATGTTTCATGGTAACCATGCTACGACCACCTGTCCACGATGCACCGATGGCAACTTCCATGGCGACCTTTTCGTTAACAGACCACTCAACATGACCTTTTGGCCTCATACCTGCCAGGTATTCGATTATCTCGGATGACGGAGTTCCCGGGTAGCCTGCAACGACATCGGTATTGCATTCATATATGGCCATCGCAATGGCATTATTTCCTAACAGGTAGCGAATAGTATTTTCTGACAATAATATACCTCGGTCTATTATACACTCATTCGATCATTTAGTTTGACTGGATTCAGGTGCTTTGATCAGATTCACTTTCTTTAATTAGATTCAACCTTAAGCTGAGCTTTTCCAGAGCAATTCCTATACCTGGCAGGCCGTCAGGGAGCCAAAAATCATAATCATAGTACCTGTTGAACAGTTCACTGTACAATGCTTCTGCTGTATCAAACGCAACCACACCGTCGGCTGCATCTTCCACCATTATCTCAAGCTGTTCCACCAGACGTGAAAGATTGGAAGTGATGTTTGACGCTACAATTTCCCAGTCGATAGACCGGCACCCTTCAAATTCAATTATATCCATTATCTCACTTAATTCGGTAGGTACCATACCAAAGGCTGCAGGTCCGGCAATAAAGAATAGTTCACCTTTTGGACCATTACATACGGCAGTCTGGGGTACTGTTTCGAGCCAGTGTGATTTCAAGGCTGATTTGAAAAGGTCTTGCAGGTCATCGGGTTTGGGCATATCTTCATCTCGCATATATGCCAGTTCTTGTACCACTTCTATAATCTCACTATCAGATGCAACTCCCATGACCTCTACTATCCCGCAGAGTTCTTCAACACAAAGCATGATTTGTCATAGGCTTATAATGTAAAATAAAGGTTGCTTTCTGTCGCACACATTGATGAAATTTTCAGGTACGCATAATTTTCATTTTTGACAATCTATATAAATGTTGGATACTTGATTAATGGTACGATGCAAGATAATCAAAAAACACCAATAAAAGGAAGATATAAGCGCTTAAAAGAGAAATGTTTGACGTGCCTGATATGTTATCCTGAATTAAAGGGAATGGTGAAAAATAATGAATAAAGTGGTTTTAATGGACTTTGCGGCAGATTGGTGCGGACCCTGTAAAATGCAGGACCCTATTATAGAGGAGCTGGAAGAAAAGTTCAAAGGACTGGTCGAGTTCAGGAAGATCGATGTGGATGCCAATATTGATATATCTAGCAAATACGGAGTACATGCTGTACCTACCCTGGTACTGGAAAAGGACGGGAAGGTATTTAAGAAATACGTGGGTGTTACCAGGGCGACCGTGCTGGAAGCAGACCTGAGAGCAGCACTGGAATAATTTCAGATTTTTTTAACATTTTCAAAAATGAGCAGGTCAGATGGTTCACTCAACAATACATGACCTCGGTCTTGAAGTTGTACGGTTGACCACAATTCGCAACACCAATCGTCCCCATCTGGCACTTTCTTTTGATGACCACGTTTTTGCTGTAGATACCACCCGGACTTTTGGGAACGACCCTATCCAGCCCGATGCATATCTTATCACCCACGCCCATTCTGACCACCATGGCAGGTCTGCCATGATGTCAACAAAGTCCATCTGTTCAAAAGAGACCGCCAGGGCACTGGAGATACGGTTCGGCAGGAAATATAAGGGACGGACGTTCTGTACAGGCGATACCATTGAAATCAATGGGGTTGAAGTGGCAACCCATCCCACTCACCATACCATCGGTTCCTGTGCATTCTCCTGGGAGAACGATAACGGGACAAGGATACTGGTAACCGGGGATATGAAAGATGATTCAGACCTGCCTGAATGTGATTTTTTGGTAACTGAGGCCAATTACGGTGATCCCTCAGACATTTCATGTTATTTCGAGGACGACATTGCAGGACTGGAACAGGTCATCGGGGATAATGTAGCCTTTGGTGCCTATGCTTTTGGCAAGGCTCAGCGGGCTGTAAGCATTGCACGCAATGCTGGGTGGCACGACGAGATATCAATGGACAGCATGGGGTATAACCTGACAAAGAGCCTGATGACAGATTGCGGTCCACTGAATGAAATACTGGAATATAACGGCGGGCACGAAGGTATGGTCATTGTAGCACCGTGGGACCTGGGGAAACTTCCGGGCAGCATGAAAAAATATGTGCTCACAGGCAGGCGGGACTACTATTATCCGGCCATACATATCAGTGACCACATGGACGTGACCGGTCTTGTACATATGGTACTGACACTTCAGCCAGAGGCAACCCTTATTTACCATCCTGATGGGCACAGGCCACAGCGGCTGGCAGCACATCTTAACAAAATTGGATATCCGTCTGCGGCATTAAGTGAGATACAGAGTAATTGAATGGAGTACGTTTCAATGTTGATAGAAACCTTGCTGGGAACCATAATTGTCCTGTTGTTCATACTTATCCTGCTTGTCCTGAAACAGGGCAAGGTCGAGCCCAGGGACGTTGAATCTGCAGTATCGAATTCCTGGGTAAGACTTGGTCTTGATAAACGGCTGGGCGAATTGACCACCTATGCCGGTGACATCAGGGATAATTACCGGTCACTTGAGCAGATGCTCCGTGTTCCTACACAAAGAGGTGCCCTGGGTGAGATGGCACTGGAGACCATTCTTACAGACCAGCTTCCTCACGGTATGTTCGGTATCAGGGCAAAGGTGTTCGATGGCAAGATACCTGATGCATACATCAGGTCAACGGTGGGTATTATCTGTATAGATTCCAAGTTCCCGCTTGAGAATTATATCGGTTTCATGGAAAGTGGTGACCATAAAGAGCAGGCCGGCTTCAAACATCAGTTCTTGAGGGATGTACAGGGACACCTGGACAAGATAGCCCGGGATTATGTGCGACCTGATATGAATTCGGCAGAGTTTGCTTTTGCCTATATCCATTCAGAAGGTGTGTACTGGTTCCTTGTCAATGAAGGTTTTGATATGCTCAGGGAATTCACCAAAAAAGGAGTCCAGGTGGTATCGCCGCTGACCCTCTCCCATAAGATAGAACTGATAAAAGCTGGAGTGCATGCCCGCAAACTATCAGAGGACGCCCAGCGGGTGCAGGTAGCACTGGCAGTGCTGTCCAGGCGTTTTAGTGAAATAGATGAGAAATGGAGAGTGTTCCACCAGACCCACCTGAGGAATCTCGGTAACAAAGCAGAGGAGATAGATTCTGCTTACAATGGACTGAGGAGCGATTTTAATACGATCGGCAGATTATCTGATGAATGAAATTGTGGATGTAACGAATATATAGGTTGCATAATATATTTATAATAAGGTCGACAAAAAAAATAATTTAAATTATCTGTGCGGGAGTAAATTATGGACAGATCATCTAAAAGATATACCTTTTTATTAATAATTCTTATACTTGGAATCACTCTATCGACAGCCGGTTGTTTTGGCCGGGAACCTGCAACCAGGATACATCTTGGTGAAGTGGAACCGGTAAACGCTACACAACAGGAGATATATCCACATAGAATCGGTGTATCGGCGATCATATCCCCCGAGGATTCGATTATATATTACCAGGAATTGCTGGATTACATATCGGAGAGAACGGGCCGCCCTGTGGAACTGGTCCAGCGCGAAACGTATCAGGAAATGAATGATATGATAGAGGACCGGTCTATTGATGTTGCATTTGTATGTACCGGTGCATATATCGAAGGAAATGAAAAATTCGGGATGGAACTACTGGTTGCTCCTCTGGTTTACGGTGAGTCGCATTATTATTCATACATAATAGTATCAAATGATAGTACATTCGACAGTCTTGAAGACCTCAGGGGCAGGGAATTTGCATTCACTGACCCATTATCAAATACGGGGAAACTCTCACCAACACACATGCTTGCATTGATGGGGGAAACACCTGAATCATTCTTTTCCTATTATATCTACACCGGCAGTCATGACAATTCCATAGAAGCGGTGGCCAAAAATCTTGTGGATGGTGCCGCAGTGGATAGCTTGATATGGGATTATTCTAACGAAATGAATCCGAAATTGACATCAAAGACGAAAATAATCCTTAAGTCGGACCCATACGGCATACCACCCGTAGTAGTTCACCCTGATATTGAACCTGAGTTCAAGAACGAACTCAAAAATATATTACTAACCATGCACAAAGACCCGAAAGGTGCAGAGATTCTGGAAAATATTAGAATTGATAGATTTGTTGAGATTGATGACAGTGAATATGATTCTGTGAGAAATATGAGTTTTGAAACAAGAACATTACAATGAAACCCGGAACACATTATCTTGACTGGTTCGTAAGACCCATATCAGGATCCAGCTTACGTACCAAATTAATTCTGGCCGTTACGTCCATTATATTACTGATGAGTATTATTTCAAACGTTCATATTTATCAGTTTCAAACTGCAATAATGACAGATGGACTGCAGGATGAAGGTATTGCAATTACCCACTATCTGGCAGAGAACAGTGTCAATCCGATACTTACCCATGATAAGATCGAACTGCAGCATCTCATAGAGAATATCATAATTGCTGAATCATATGCTTCGTATGTGTTCATTCTGGATGAAAACGGTGAGGTTATTGTGCATACATTTGAAGGAGGATTTCCGTCTGGCCTGAAGGCTGTAAATCCTGCTAAGGGTGGATCTTCCATCAAGCACATTGTAATCGACGGTGAATCCATAAATGACATTGCATATCCTATCATGGAAGGGAGGATCGGAGAGGTACATGTGGGGATGTCGGAATCACACATGAATGAAGTATTATCTCGTACAATGCTTTTATCTACAAGATTTATTGTCATTTCAATACTCATAGGAACTGTTCTGGCATACGGTGCCGGAACATTCATATCCTGGCCCATACTTTCCCTGAAGAAAGGTGCACTGGAGTTTGGTAAAGGTAATCTGGATTATAAGGTCAATATACAATCACAAGACGAGATCGGGGATTTGGCTGTCACATTCAATACAATGGCAGATAAACTGAAAATGTTAATTCATGAAAAGGAAGTTGCCAGTGAAAAAATCCTTGAAACAAGTAAATATCTCGACGCTATTATTTCTGGCAGTCACGATGGTATCGTTGTGCTGGACTCCGATGGTCGGTTCGAGTTTGGCAACAGGGCTTTTTTCGGGATAGGTGGTTATGAGGAAAATGAGCTTATTGGGATGAATGTCATAAAGATCATTCCTCCCAAGCTCCATGATTTCATGCGTGAGCGCTGGAAAGAGCTTCAAGAAGGTATAGGGAAACCATATGAAACCAAAATCATCTCAAAAGATGGAACATTGAGGGACCTGATGATCAGTCATAAAGATATTGAACTGGAAGGAATGAAAAAATATATCATTGTCATAAAGGATGTAACAGAAATCAAGAAACTTGATGAAATGAAAAATGATATAATCTCCAATATTTCCCATGAGCTCCGTACACCTATGACTATCATGAGAGGTTTTTCAGAACTGGCGATGGAAGAAGATGACCCTGTAAAAAGAAATGAATATCTTGATAAGTCCATACATGCTATTGACAGGCAGAACCAGATGATACAGGACCTGCTGGAAATAGCCGTTAGTGTTAGGAGCACTATCAAACTCAATTATGAGATCGTAGACCTAAAAGATGTAATTGACATATCGATGAAAAATGTAGAACAAAAAGCCAGACTTGAGGATATTACGATAATTTCAGCGCTGGAAAAGAATATACTGGTTAAAGCCGACTTACTTCAACTGGCCTATGCACTCACCAAACTACTGGATAATGCCGTTAAGTTCAATAAAAGGGGCGGTATGGTAGAAATAAGGTCACAACATACCGATGGTTGCATTGAGATATTTGTTAAGGATACAGGCATTGGAATTGCAAAGAATGACCTGGAAAAGATATTTGAAAATTTTTATCAGGCAGACTCCACAGCCATCAGAGATCATGGAGGTTGTGGTGTTGGACTTTCCATAACAAAGTATATCATAGAAGCACATGGCGGTACCGTCCGGGTTGAGAGTGTACTGGGAACAGGAACGACATTTATTATTTCCTTACATGTTGAAAAAACAGGTGCTATGTAACAGTGTGTTGTATGCATTCGAAGCTCTTAAATGAAATAATTCCCTATTAGGCTCAATTTGAAAACCGTAACTGAAGTGAAATAGTATGAGCAAGAAAGTAGCAGTAATAAATGGAGATGGCGTAGGACCGGAACTGGTAGACGCCATGGTAGCTGTAGCAAAGGCCGCCGGGACGAAAGCGGAATTGATACCATGTGAGGCGGGTGCTACCTGGTGGGAAGCACATGGTGGTAATTCACTTATTCCAGAGAAGACCTGGGACCTGCTTGAGGAGACCGATGCATGTTTCAAGGGACCTACAACCACACCTGGCGGAGCAGGTTCGCCGAGAAGCGTTGCTGTCTCGATCAGACAAAAGTTCAACCTCTATGCAAATGTCAGGCCGACCAGGACATTCCCGAACACGATAAAGCCACTTGGAGATGTGGATTTCGTGTGTGTCAGGGAAGGTACCGAAGGATTGTATATCGGCGAAGAAGTAAAACTTACCGATGATGTTTATATTGCCATTCGTAAAATTACCCGTACCCAGAGCAGCAAAATTGCACGATATGCCTTTGAGGAAGCAAAGCGCAGAGGCTGGAAGACCATTGTGCCCATCCATAA
>JAMJFV010000096.1 GCA_023544495.1 ANME-2 cluster archaeon | reverse complement strand
AGCGGTTCTTCAACAATTGAAAACAAACATCCGCGTGGTCGGTTGCGGTGGTGGCGGTTCGAATACCATCCAGAGGATGACCGAAGAAGGTATATCAGGTGCAGAACTTTATGCACTGAATACGGATGCGCAGCATCTTTTACATGTTAATGCCAGCAGAAAGATACTGATAGGTCAGAAAAAGACCCGGGGATTGGGTGCCGGTAGTTTGCCCCAGATTGGCGAAGAAGCTGCAAAAGAGAGTGAGGATGATATTGTATCCTCGGTCGAGGGAGCGGATATGGTATTTATTACCTGCGGCCTTGGCGGCGGCACAGGTACTGGCTCTGCGCCGGTAGTTGCCGAGCATGCCCGCACGGTAGGTGCATTGACCATTGCCGTGGTCACCTTACCATTTTCAGTGGAGGGGTCGGTCAGGCGTACGAATGCGGAAGCCGGACTGGAGCGTCTCAGGGACGTGGCCGATACGGTCATTGTTGTACCAAATGACCGATTATTGGAAGTGGTGCCAAGATTGCCCCTGCAGGCGGCGTTCAAGGTTTCTGACGAGGTGCTGATGCGGGCAGTGAAGGGTATTACTGAACTGATCACGAAACCCGGTTTGGTCAACCTGGACTTTGCTGATGTAAGGACCGTCATGCAAAAGGGCGGTGTCGCGATGATAGGGCTTGGTGAAGCTGATGGTGAAGACAAAGCTTCCGAATCCGTACAAAAGGCATTGCGCAGTCCCCTGCTTGATGTGGATATTTCAGGAGCGACCTCAGCACTGGTAAATGTGGTGGGCGGACCTGACATGACCATAGCCGAGGCAGAGAGTGTGGTCCAGGAGGTCTACAATAAGATCGATCCCGAAGCAAGGCTCATATGGGGTGCACAGGTGGACCCCGAATTGGAACATTCGATCCGTACCATGCTGGTGGTGACAGGTGTGAAATCTGCACAGATATACGGTAAAGGCAGTGGCAAGAACATTACCAGCCGCTTCGGTATTGATTTTGTAAAATGAAATTATCATCTCGTTTGACAGATAATTTCCTGTCAATCGAAAGGTTTTTTAGTACAGGGCCCGATTAGAGCAAACTTCATCTCAGCAGGACTGATCATTGACCACATATAAAGGAAGTGAAACCAATTGGAGAAAATTCAATCTACACCTACAATACCGTTAAAACTCAGTGAATATACACGGATATTGAAACTGACCCGCAAACCCACACGAGAGGAGTTTACCATGATAGCTAAAGTATCAGGTGCAGGTATTCTGATAATTGGGTTTATCGGGTTTATAATATATTTCTTCCTGACCGAAGTTCCAAAATTGATATGATCCGACCAAAGATTATTATATTAACCAGACCTTATGGGGGGAAGTGAGCAGTCACATGAATGAGGATGTAACGGAAAAAACAGAGATATATGTAGTAAAGACCACGGCCAACCAGGAGCGTTCGGTGGCAGGGCTTATTGCCAAGATGGCAGAAAAAGAGCATCTTGATATCCGTGCAGTGCTTGCACCTGATGAGTTGAAAGGTTACATATTGGTTGAGGCCCCTTCACCCGAACAGGTGGAACAGGCCATACAGACACTACCTCATGCCCGTAGTCTGATCAAAGGAGCATCCACATTTATCGAAGTGGAACATTTCCTGACACCAAAGACAGCAGTGATCGGCATAACTGAGGGTAGTATTGTAGAACTTATCTCAGGTCCATTCAAGGGAGAGAAGGCCAGGGTCAAGCGAGTAGATGAGGTCCACGAAGAGATCACTGTTGAACTGTTCGAGGCAATGGTACCCATACCTATCACGGTACGTGGTGATAATGTAAGGGTGCTCAAGCGTGAGGAAGAAGATTAGGATCACATCCTATATTAGAATTATAATGAGAGGAATTGAAGATGGGTGAAGTTGTTGAAGCACTGGTCCCTGGTGGAAAAGCCAATCCCGGTCCCCCGCTGGGTCCGGCCCTTGGTCCCATGGGCGTAAATATCAAGGAAATCGTGGATAAAATCAATGAAAAAACTGCAGACTTTAACGGTATGCAGGTCCCTGTGAAGATTATCTTTGATGCAAAGAAGAATTATACTATCGAGATTGGGACGCCTCCCACATCTGCGCTGATTTTGAAAGAACTGGGCCTTGAGAAGGGATCAGGACATGCCGGGACGGAATTCGTGGGCAACATGACCATTGAACAGGCGTCGAAAGTGACCAGAATGAAACGTGATAGTCTGCTGGCTTCGGATTTTAAATCTGCTGTTAATGAAATTATCGGTAGCTGTGTACCCATGGGAGTTACCGTGGAAGATATGGATCCCCGTGAAGCACAAAAAGCAGTAAAGAACGGGGATTTCGACGACAGGCTTGGATCATAAGTGATTCGACCGATAGTTTAAAGTACTTATCGTGCAGTAAAAGGTACTCCCTACACAACCGTAGCAGACCTGAAGGTCGGTTGCACATGTCGCAAATACTACGGAGGTATGTATGACGTTAGATAAGACAATACAAGCAGTAAAACAGGCGTTAGAATCGGCGCCCGAGCGCAAATTCATTGAAAGCGTTGATATTGCATTTAATCTTAAGAATATTGATATGAGTCAGCCTGCAAACCGTGTGGATGAAGAGATCATCCTTCCAAACGGGCTGGGTAAATCAATAAAGATAGCAATTTTTGCAAAGGGCGATATTGCCCAGAGAGCAACTAAAGCAGGCGCAGATCTGATATTAGACCCTGAAGGGATCGAAAGTCTCAGGGATAATAAGAATAAAGCACGAGAACTGGCAAATGATATAGATTTCTTTGTATCTGATATGGCTTATATGCCTGTCATTGCCAAGTCCCTCGGACCTGTTCTCGGCCCCAGGGGTAAGATGCCGGAACCATTGACCCCTGATAAGAACATCGAGGATGTTATCAGAAAGGCCAAGAACTCGATCAAGGTGCGCAGCAAGGACAGGCTCACGTTCCATCTTCCCGTAGGACGCAGGGACATGGACCCTGAAAAACTTGCCCAGAATGTGCAGTCGGTCATTGACAGGATCGAACACAGACTTGAGAAAGGTAAACAGAATATCAGGTCCGTGTATGTCAAGACCACAATGGGACCCGCAGTGAAGGTGATGTAATATGGACGAAGTACACCACAGTGAGCATATACCTCAGTGGAAGAAGAACGAGATTGAGGATATCAAGGCCAGGTTCAATGAATATTCTGTTGTTGGACTGATAGGTATCCACGGACTGCCTTCAAAACAGTTCCAGCAGATGCGCTCTAGCCTGAGAGATTCGGTGCACATCAAAGTAAGCAAGAACACCCTGATACGCAGGGCAATGGAAGAGTCCTCAGATGGGATCAAATCTTTAGAAAAATATATTGACCAGGAAACGGGTCTGATATTTTCCAATACGAACTCGTTCAAAATATTCAAGCTCCTCAATTCAAGCAAGACACCCTCACCAATAAAAGGCGGCATGGTGTCACCAAAAGATATTATTGTTGAGAAAGGTCCGACCTTTTTCCCTCCGGGCCCAATTGTGGGTGACCTGCAAACAGCCGGAATACCTGCCGGTATAGATGGTGGAAAAGTTGTTATAAGGGAAACAAAGGTCGTAGCAAAGGAAGGTGAAGTGGTCTCTCAAAAACTTGCGGCAATGCTTGCCCGTCTTGAGATATTTCCTCTTGAGCTGGGACTGGACCTGAGGGCAACTTTCGAGGATGGTACGGTGTTGGAAGGCTCTGACCTTTCAATTGATGAGGCATTATACACACAAAACTTTATAACTGCTGCCAAACAGGCGTTCAATCTGTCTGTCAATGCGGCATATCCAACCAGTACTTCGATACAGGCATTGATATCAAAGGCAGTTTCAGAGTCAAGGAACCTGGCAGTTAATGGAGTAATATTTAGTCCTGAAGTGATGGATATATTGTTGCTCAAAGCCCAAAGTAAGATGTTTGCTCTTGCAAGAGTTCTGTCAGATGAAGCACTGGATGATGATCTGAAAGGTTTGCTGGGTGCACAGGCCAAGGCAGGCCAGCCTGCAGCCGAAGAAAAAGCAAAGCCAGCAGAGGAAGTAGCAGAAGAAACCGCTGAAGAAGTAACCGAAGAGGATGCCGCCGGAGGGCTTGGTGCACTGTTCGGATAGAATTTGAATAAATTATAGTCAACAATTGATAAAAGGTGATAAGAAATGGAATATGTTTATGCAGCACTATTACTGCACAATGCAGGTAAAGAAGTAACGGAAGAATCAATCACATCCGTACTTGAGTCTGCAGGTGTGGAAGTCAATGTAGCAAGGGTAAAAGCCCTGACCGCATCGTTAGAGGATATTAATATTGAAGAAGCTATCGAGAAAGCCGCTTTTGCAGCACCAGCTGCAGCAGCAGCACCAGCCGCTTCAGTCGAAGCCCCGGCAAAAGTAGAAGAGGCAGCAGCCGAGGAAACAGCAGAAGAGGCAGAAGAGAGCGGAATGGAAGGACTTGGCGCTCTGTTCGGTTAAATAGTACCATAGTTCAAACGTTACGGGCTGGACTGATAGTTCCGGCCCTGATACTTATTTTTAATTGTTTGTATAATGTTACGATTATACAAATAGATCCAATGTCAGGTATTCTTCAGTTCTACCGGACAGGCTGTCATTTCGAGTAATTGGGCTTCACCTTCATGGGAACCTCTGGCAATCAACACGTCATCGCCTATTATCCGGGTTCGTGCACTGGGGCGGTATATCCATCGGCTGCCTCGTTTAACCGCCATGATGTACATACCGGTCTCGGTAGAAAGTTCAAGTTCACCCAGGGTCTTGTTAACAATGGGTGAACAGTCAAATACATTGATCATTGATATCACCTCATCCGATTCCCGGACCGCCATCATGAAGATGGGATGCAGTTCTATCTCGCGAAGTACAATATCTGCAATTTCGTAAGCAGCGTCAGATATATATTCAGAAGCGTTTGCAAGATGTAACAGACCCCTTAACTGGTCAACATCATCCATATACTTGGCACTCTCAAGTACCCAGTGCTGGAGGTCGTATTTCATCTGGTCCATCTCTTCTTCCAGAATCCTGACCTCATCAGCGATCTCCTTGTTATAGAACAATACAGCAGAATATGCCAGACCTACCGAGAGTTCAGATTTGTTCTTCATCTCAATAACAATATCCACAGCTTTCTCCAGGTCATCAATGGTCCTGGAAGGTTTTAACTCACGCTTTACAAAGGGCTTTCCGGTTACCAATTCCGTAAACAGGGGGAGCCCTTCGTCATGACCTCGTGCGAACAGGATGTCGCCTGCCAGAACAGATGTATCCAGTTCAGGGTCATATATCCAGGATGAACCCTGCCGTATGGCTATGACACCCATTCCGGTCTCAGTTTCAAGTTTGAGCTCACCCAGAGTCTTTCCGATAATAGGGCTATCGGGTTCAATTGTTACCCGTGTAACTGTTTCTTCTGCTTCACGAATATCTGCTTTCAATACTGGCGGGATCCCCATCTTAAGCCGTACGATATTAGCAATATCACCTGCGGCATTGGCAATATTCTCTGCTGCAGATGCTGCTTTGAGTACACCTGATAACTGGTGTGCATCGTCAATACTGCGGGCAGCCTGCATGGCAGTTATTTTCATGTGATATTCAAGAGTATCCACTTTTTCTTCCAGGCGGAGTACTTCTTCTGCTATATCTTCATCGTCATAGATGACAGCAGAATATGCCAGGTCCAGCATCAGTTCGGAAGTATCTTTCATCCCCACAAGGAGCTCTTTCATATTTAATGAACAATGTTCAATCTTCTTTGGCATAATAAATCTACCTGAATAGCAGTCTATTTAAGTTAACGATACATAAAACCACCGATGAGGGATTGATATGGCAGATTTTGAGGAAGATACTTTTAACGATATGTCATTCAGGAAATCCCTGCAGTATCAAATCACCCGTTCAACCCTCAAAGAAGGATTTTCCGGTCTTCTACTAATGAGCTTTATGAGTCTGGCAGCCGGGATTGTACTTGGTATGATGACTGGTTTGCTGGAGACCATGCCAGGATTGATACTGATCATCACCCCTGCCATAGGTATGAGGGGGAACATTTTCGGAGCCATGGGTTCCCGGTTAGGTACTGCCCTACATACCGGTATGTTCTCGACTTCATTGAAGTCCGGTAGCATACTAAGCCAGAATATTTTTGCATCTATGATCAACACATTAGTGGTTTCTTTTGCTCTGGGTGTGATGGCAAGGGGACTGGCGATAGTACTGGGGATAGAGAGTATCGGCATGGTTGAATTTGTATTAATATCAATGATCGGAGGAATTATTTCCAGTATCTTTGTTCTGTTAATTACCATTGGAGTTGCGATGACCGGACATGATCGGGGATGGGATATTGACAATATGAGTGCGCCCATTATCACGGCTGCCGGTGATATGGTCACCCTGCCTGCCCTTTTCTTTGCCGTAATATTGATAGGGGGGAACGGGGCAACTCTTCATACTATTGCGTTCATCATGTTCGGTGTAATGGTACTGGCAATTATCTGGTTAACCGTTCGTTCAAAGCTGGATATTATGAAACGGATCGTGTATGAGAGCATCCCTATGCTACTTATTGCAGGTTTTATGAGTACCATCGCCGGACTGGTAATTAATGCGAAAATGGATGGTTTTCTGTTGCTGCCTGCCCTGCTTGTTATGGTGCCGCTGTTCCTGGAGGACAATAATGCACTTGGAGGTATTCTCACGTCCAGGTTGTCCTCAATGCTTCACACAGGTATGTTCAAACCGAATGTATTTCCCAAAAAACAGATATTGCCCAATTTCCTGCTGTTATATCTTTACTCTCTGGTGGTGTTCCCGCTTGTAGGGATTTCTGCTTTTGTTGCAAGCATGCTGATGGGGATCACTACCACGGATGTATGGACTCTCATATTTATCAGCACGGCTGCTGGTCTGACCGCTGTTACTATTGTGAACTTTGTGGGGTATTATGTAGCTGTTGCAGCTTACAGGTTCAGGCTGGACCCTGATAACCACAGCATTCCCATGATGTCAAGTATAGTTGATGCTTTTGGTGCTCTATGTCTGGTGGCTGTACTTATGATAGCGAACATGGTGTAATATCAGTAGTTGCAAGCTTTTAAATAATCATAAATCTTATTATTTGAAAATTCTCACTAAAAATTGACCCACTTTATCATTGAGAATTGACCCACCCTATATATCAAAATTCTCAGATCGACTGTTACATCATTCACATGTCTTTTACATCACTGGCAAGAGTTATAGACTCAAGAGGCACGATTCTAAAAGTGGAGAGGAGAAGAAGATTCCCGGCAATCACTATTGATTCAGTGAGTGGAAGATTTTGGGGGCTAGTCACCCCAAAATCTGGAACATTTGATTTAGTGGAAAATAGTAACTATTAAAGGTATGAAATGTTATATGAAGGTGGGTCAAAATTGGTGGGAAAAAAGGATCAATTTCAACGGGAATCTTCATTACCATGAATTCGCTCAT
>JAMJFV010000095.1 GCA_023544495.1 ANME-2 cluster archaeon | reverse complement strand
GAGAAGTCCGGGTCCCGGAGCCCAGGCAGCCATACGGGCATTTGCCAGGGCGGGTATCAGGATAGGCCGGATCGAAGATGTCACACCAATTCCACACGATGGAACCCAGGTAAAAGGTGGGCGCAGAGGTCGGAGAGTTTAAGAGAGGCAGAGGATGGAAGTAGATATTATAGAGTTATCTGATGACAAAGCCAGGTTTGTGTTAAAAGGTGTAAATCCTGCAATTGCCAACGGGCTTCGCAAGAGTATGCTCTCTGAAGTCCCTACAATGGCGATAGATTATATTAACATCTACGACAACACGTCCGTGCTTTTTGATGAGCAGCTTGGTTTGCGAATGGGCCTTATTCCCCTCAAAACCGACCTTGATTCCTATGTGTTGCCTGAAGATTGCGACTGCCAGGGTGAGGGTTGTACCAAATGTCAGCTTACTCTGACATTGAGCTCAGAAGGCCCCACAATGGTGTATTCAGGTGATATTCAATCCAGTGACCCCGCCATTGGTGTGGCAGAAGATAAGATTCCTATCGTCGAATTGAAAGAGCGGCAAAAGCTGGTGCTTGAGGCAGTTGCCAAACTTGGTACCGGGCGCGAGCACGTCAAATACCAGGCAGGTGTGGCATGCGGTTATAAGAATATGCCTGTGATAACATTCGATGAAAGCTGTGATACGTGTGGTAAGTGCGTGGAAGAATGTCCCAGGGAGATACTGAGGATAGAAAATAATGAGGTCATTGTCAGGGATCCGTTGCAATGTATCCTGTGCAAACTTTGTGTGGAGGCCTGTGATATCAATGCAATCTCAGTGGCTGAAGATGATAGTGCATACATATTCACTGCTGAATCCGACGGTTCATACCCTGCCAGGGAATTGATTATCCAGAGCGCTGACACCATCATTGAAAAGGCAAGACGGTTGAACGAGATACTCAAATCCGTTGAATGATCCATGACAACAAATAGACCCTAATGCGGGGGTTGCCCAGCCAGGTCAAAGGCGCAAGGTTGAGGGCCTTGTCTCGTAGGAGTTCGCGTGTTCGAATCACGTCCCCCGCATACTTTTAATTTTTATATATAGTTCGACTTTATTACTGGATTAGGACAATATTTTATATCTGTAAAATATTATATATCTGTAAGGTTTTATCTATATTCCATGTCCTCAATAAGTTTAGGTCACTGTCTGACAAATCCAATAATGGATTCAAGTCAAAACCACATACCATCGTATGATGAGGGCGATATTTTACGAATACTGGATATTTTTAATGAAAAATGTTTAATATTAAATGAAGACATTGCCTTCGAGCAGAAACTCACTTCAATACTCGAACAGGTCCTGGCATTAACCGAAATGGAGAAGGGAGGAATTTACCTTAAGAACAGGCTGGACGGCGATTACATTCTTACTGTCCACAGCCCCGTCAGTCAAGAGTTCAGGCAAAAACACGGCCGGATCAATCATGAATGGAAATCATTACGTCCGGTATTTATTGAAGGAAAGGTCGTGGTTGTATCAGATACCTGTACTGCCGACATTAATCCCGAAAGAAGAAGGTCGACCATCAAAGAAGGCTTCCGCAGCTATGTTAGTATACCATTGAAAAGTAACAACCTGGTCGACGGCATTATTATGGCAAGTTGTTCTCATATCAGGGAATATTCAGAATTCCAGATACTATTATTTTCGATCATAGGGCAGCAGGTAAGCACAGCAATGAAATATCTTCGTTCAATAGAAGAATTGAAACGTTCCCGTGATTGGTATTGCGACCTTTTCGAGAACGCTGCTGATGGAATGTTCACCAACGATCTTGATGGTACTTTTCTTTCCATGAACCGGGCAGGTGCTGATATGCTGGGACTGACCATAGAAGAAGCTGTTGGGACGAAAATCAGGGATTATCTGACCGAGGAAGGTCTTGAGATCGCCAGTGCTATACATGCACAGATACTGGATGGAGAGACATTTTTCCTGCCTCCTGTAGTTGAGATTCTCAGGAAAGACGGAAAAAAAGTGTTTTTTGAGATCAATATGAGACCCTTGATGGAAGATGGTAGTGTTGTCGGACTCCACGGAATTGCCAGAGATATTGATAAACGGTTCAATGCAGAAAAGAATATGCTGGTATTTTCAAAGGCTTTAAGTAGTTCCATTGACGGCATTAATATTTCAGATAGTGACCACAATATCACCTTCATTAACGAGGCCGGAGCAAACATATTCGGGTATAGCAGGTCAGAATTGATCGGACAATCAGCAAGTATTTTTTATACCGAAGAGGATTTACCCGATTATTATGAAATTGTAATTCCTGCAATAGAGAAATACGGTTATTACAATGGACTTATAATGGCCAGGAAAAAAAGTGGAAAAGCATTTCCCATAGAAATAACATTGACTTCCGTATTTGATAAGAACAGGAAGGTCATCGCAAATCTTGCGGTTTTTAGAGAGAGAAAACAATATAGACCCTTGAAAACATAAAAACCTTAGAAAATATTAAAACCACATATAAACAACCACATATACAACACATGCTACATTTACTATACACTTGCTACGATCGTCAGCATTATTACACCATCATTAGCACGTAATGTGATAGAATTGCCAGTATCTGATGCAGTTAGAATATCGCCAGACGGGGTGGTCATTGATATCGAAGTAACTCCCGGCACTAAGACCGTCCAGGTTCCCAGTGGCTACAATACCTGGCGCAAGCGCATTGAAGTCAGGCTCTCGGAACCTGCACAGAAAGGCAGGGCAAACCAACAGTTGTTGGAGTTTCTGGCTGTATTACTGGGTGTAAAAGTATCTGAAGTAACTCTTGTTTCCGGCCTCACAGCCCATCGAAAGACTGTCCATGTCAGAGGAATGGATGCGGAACAGGTGATAGAGTTACTTTTCCCACCTGTGGATAAGGATTAAATGTACCCGGGGCGTCTAATTCTGCGATGTCAGTACTGGAGGACATGGAACGTCTGGAACAGCTCGAAGAACTGGTACTGGAACTCTTACAGCAGTCTGAGGAAGGTGCCGCAATAATCGTTGAAGGCAAGCGGGATCGCAGGGCATTACGGGAACTGGGCATTACCGGACCGGTAAAATTGGGTACTCAAAAGTCATTGCTTGAACTCTGTGAAGAGGTGGCCCGCGAATATGATACGGTGATAGTACTGACCGACTGGGATGAGAACGGTGAAAAACTTGCACGGCTTATGGCGGAATTTTTAACCAATGCTGGCGCGACAGTGAACACTGATATAAGGCAAAGGTTAAAGGCACTGGTTAAAAAAAGGATAAAGGACATTGAAAGCCTGAACACACATCTGTTTAACCTGAGAGTGGAACTGAATACCATGAATAGTAATAGTATATGAATTTGCGTTATAATCTGAGCATTAATACATAACTTTATCATGTCTTCGAAACAAGAGGTATATGTAAAAATCACGTTAATCATGAGTATGATTAACCATCAATAAAATATACGCAAATAGTTAAACAAATCACAAATCCAATATTCCCATTTTCCCGGAATCAAATATGCATCAAGAATGCAATAAGGTCCGGTATGGGACAGGTTATTTAGAGGGATGGATCAAAAAAACATTGGTAAACCAGAGTAACATGGTTTAATTTCATTCAATAAGATAACATCACAGGATAATTACCAGATAGAGGTCGGTGTAGAGAAACATTATATATTGATATTCCGGGTTAGTATTATACTAATATATAAGTATATGTCTGAGAACTGGCATTATTTGGATAACAATATAAGTGTGAACATTACTGACTAGATTGAACCAATCTGGTCGCATGCTGATTTTTTTAGCTATTTTAAAATACGTGAGGTATACTCAAATGCAAAATACAGACACTACAAAATATATAGTTCATGCAAAAATTCGAGCCGATGGCGTTGTGGAAAGACCTGATGTCGTAGGTGCCATATTCGGTCAGACCGAAGGGTTATTAGGAAATGACCTAGACCTGCGCGACCTCCAGAAGACCGGACGTATCGGCAGGATTGAAGTCAATATCAAGTCAGCAGCAGGCAAGTCCAATGGTATGATAGATATTCCGTCAAGTCTTGACAAGGCAGAGACCGCCATACTGGCTGCTTCCCTGGAGACCATTGATAGGATAGGACCCTGCATGGCAAATATTGAAATAATCAAGGTTGAGGATATCCGTGCATCTAAACGGCAGCATATCGTGAACCGGGCAAAGCACATCCTCACAGACATGTTCGACGAGAACGTACCTGAAAGCCAGGAGATAACTGATGAGGTCAAGCAGTCCATAAGGGTAGAGGAAATGACCTATTACGGAAAGGACAATATCCCGTGTGGTCCCAATGTAATAGATTCTGATGCTATTATTGTTGTGGAAGGCCGGGCTGATGTGCTCAACCTGTTACGATACGGGATTAAGAATGCAATCGCAGTGGGTGGTACCAATGTTCCACCGGCTGTTGCAGAACTGTGTAAGAAAAAGAAGGTTACGGCCTTTACTGACGGCGATCGTGGCGGCGAACTTATTATCAAGGAACTGCTGCAGGTGACAGACATTGATTTTATTGCACGTGCCCCTGATGGTAAGGGTGTGGAAGAACTGGTGCAAAAGGAAATTGTACGGTCCCTGCGCCAGAAGATACCTGTTGAGCAGGCCATGGAAAGGTACCAGATAGGTGGAAACAAGCAGAGGGTATCCCCGCAGCAGCCATCTCCACACAGACAGGAACGCAGGGAGATCAAACCCCGAGTTGTGAAGGCCCCTACTGTGAAGCCCCGTCCTGCCGAACGGCCGCGCAGGAACAGTAGAAGGGGCGAATCGGTCAATACCCTTGCCACAGGGTTCAAGGAACATATGGACGAACTGAATGGTACTCTCAGTGGAAGGCTACTGGACGACAACAAGAAGGTCATAAAAGAAGTGACTGTGAAGAACCTTGCCAATTCTATAAAGGATGTGGACAGCAATGTTAAAAGTGTCGTGTTCGATGGGGTCATAACCCAGAGACTGGTGGACATTGCATCAGAAAAAGATATTACGGATATTATCGGTGCAAAGATTGGAAACGTAACAAAGGCACCGGCAAACCTGCGTATAGCTTCCACAGGCCAGTTATAAATTATGCATCGTCTGAACAAAAGGGCAGAGCACTGTGCAGATGCTATCTTAAAAGCAGAGGATATCCATGTGGTATCCCATATCGATGCGGATGGTCTCACGTCTGCCGCTATTATCTGTACTGCCCTGCATCGGGCAGGCAGGGAATATACTGTTGAGTTTGTCCGCCAGCTTGATGTATCGATCCTTGAGAGGATAGCAGATACTAATCCTGGCCTGGCGGTCTTTACTGACCTGGGCAGCGGGATGCTTGACCAGATACATGCACTGGATATTCCTTCGGTCATATCAGACCACCATATTCCCGCAGGGGATTGTCCCACGCATTTGAATCCTCATGTGTTCAACATCAATGGCGCATATGAGATAAGCGGTGCAGGTACTACTTTTTTGTTAGCTCGTGCTTTAGGGGATAACAATGACCTTGCGGGGCTGGCAATAGTAGGTGCGGTGGGAGACTTGCAGCATGTCAAGCAGGGTGAACTTACAGGTTTAAACCGGCAGATCATGATGTTAGGCCAAAAGAGCGGTGTGTTGCAGTGCCAGGGTGACCTGACAATGTTCGGGAAGCAGACCCGACCGGTCTATAAGATGCTTCAGTATTCATCCGACCCGTACATACCAGGGCTTTCAGGAAATGAGGATGCATGTATCAGTTTTTTAAAGGGTGTAGGTTTGCGTTTCCAGGGCGAAGGATGGCTCAAATGGATCGACCTCACAGATGAGGAAAAAAAGAACGTTGTCTCGGGACTGATACAATATTGCATAGGTGCGGGCATTCCGGCATATAAGATAGAGCGCCTTGTAGGAGAGGTATATACCCTGCTTCAGGAGCGAGAGGGTACTGAGACCAGGGATGCATCTGAATATTCCACCCTGCTCAATGCAACAGCCAGGTATGACAGAGCAAAGACCGGCCTTGCCGTATGCATGGGGGATAGAGATAAAGAATATGAAAATGCTATCCATTTACTGGCAGAGCACAGGCGCAACCTGGTTGAGGGTATAAACCTGGTGAAATCAAAGGGTATGGTCACTCTTGATAACGTCCAGTATTTTGATGCGGGCTCGAGGATCAGGGATACTATTGTAGGTATAGTGGCTGGCATGAGTGCCAGTATAGTAGGTAACAGGAACCTACCTGTAATAGCCTTTGCCGATACTGATGACGGAGTGAAGGTATCGGGCCGGGGTAATTATGACCTGGTGCGCAAGGGCCTGAACCTTGGAGTTTCATTAAATACTGCTGCACAGGCCGTGGGGGGTGTAGGTGGAGGACATGACATCGCAGCCGGTGCAACCATACCCGGAAACGCAAAATCTGAGTTTATCAAACATCTTGACCAGATAATAGGCAGCCAGTTAAGAAACTCTTGAACAGGTCATATCAGCTGGTCTATGGGCACCATTTCATTTACATCCATGAGGGTGGACATAGCATGGGTATCCATCTTGAATCCCTGTTCCTGTGCTACGGCTTCTGCATTGGTGCCTCCTACGACAACAACTCCAAAGTGGTCCCGCTCCAGGCTCACGCCGAGTATATCTGAGTTGGGTTCGCCCACTTCCAGTATTCCACCAAATCCTGCTGATATTAGTTCGTCCAGTACTTCTTCCACTTTTTCCCGTGCGGTCATGGTAATTTCCCGCAGATTGGCGAGTATCTTGCCTGAACCGCTGGTAAGCATATCGCTTACAGAAGTAAGTGACTGGGACATAAGTATCTCAAGCGGGTCCATGGTTGTGCTGTCGTACATGACCAGGTCAGTGAAACGCAGCGGTACTCCATCCCTGATCTCTACCAGACCTCCGAACCGTGGTCTAATGGGAACACCGCGTTTTAGCAGCACGCTATCAACAGTGATACTGCATACAGTGGCGATGCCGTGCATGTTGGGAGGGATGGTCAGATCTCCTATCGATTCTCCCGGAGACAGTAATTTTACCAGAGGGCTTACGGTCAGGCCGCTTAACATGACGTCACGAAATATGGGGAGCACATCATTAATGTGTTCACTGTCTATCAAAGAGATATTGATCACTAACTTACCGGTGCGGGTAGATGGATCGAACGTCACTTTGTAAATCAGGTCTTCAATACGTGAGAGCGTGAATATAATTAATTCACCAGAATGATCTGTTTCTTTTTTCAATAGTATCCTTCCACTGTACAATGTTCGTTGAATGTAAAGATTCTAAAATATTGGATAATAGATATAAAAAGCTGCCTATTACCTGGATTTAAAATATTACATTATATACTATTTCGTCGATCTTAAAAAAAGTATATTAACTATAAATTCATGTTTAGAAGGCATGCTTCCCGCAAAGGTCAAAGACTGGATGGTGGCACCCCAGTGGGCTACCATGGACGAGGCGATCTATTCCATAAACAGGTTAAAACGCTTAAACGGTGGCTA
>JAMJFV010000094.1 GCA_023544495.1 ANME-2 cluster archaeon | reverse complement strand
AGCGAACCCCCAGCGGTGCCATTCCGGTACAGGTCGTATTCCAGTTGACCAGTGGCAGTTTGGATGATATTATTGACAATCTGGAACAAAACGATATGCGTGTTGTCAGTGTGGATAAGAAATACCGGGTAGAGTCAGTGACCCTGATACTTATCGGGCATATTGTCCACAGTGATATGGGTGATACCATCGACCGGATCGACAGTACCGGATTCGCCGAGGTGGTGAATGTATCGATCTCAATGCCCGGTATCGATGCCCCGTCCTCTGCCTCTATTGTTATCAGTGCTTCAGGTAAAGCAGAGCTTGCCGAAGCTGTGAATATATTGAAACGCGTTGCCATGCAAAAGGACCTGCTGGTAATAGAACCCATTGAAACGGATTTCTACAGGTGACAGAATGAAAACAGTAAGATTATCTATAGTGGGTTTTGGAGCTGTCGGGCAGGGCGTTGCCAGGGCAATTTTGCAGAAAAAGGATTACCTGGCCGGTATGGACATCGAACTGGTTGTGTTAGGCATTGCTGACAGAGGCGGGGCATGTGTCGGACCGGATGGTGTGGACCTTAAAGCTGCTATCAAGCGAAAAAAAGAGATTGGTTCAGTTGCTACATCGGACTTCACGCCCCTTGATGTTATCAAAGATATTGACCATGATATTGTGGTGGATGCCACGCCAACCAACATAGATGACGGAGAACCCGGTCTTACATTCATGCTGGAAGCGTTCAGGCATCGCCGTCATGTGGTGACCTCCAATAAAGGTCCTCTTGCACTCAAGTATAGCATGCTGTATGATGAGGCCCGGAAAAACGGTGTTCAGTTCAGGTTCGAAGCCACGGTAGGCGGAGCGATGCCGATCTTGAACCTTGCCCACGATGCACTGGCAGGGAACAGGATCATGAGCATAGAAGGTATCCTGAATGGCACCTGTAACTATATTCTCAGCCGCATGACAGAAGAGGGACTCTCATATGAACAGGTGTTGGGTGAGGCCCAGGAACTGGGTATTGCAGAAACCGACCCGTCCTACGACGTTGAGGGTATTGATACCGCCTGTAAACTGGTCATACTGGCAAATTCCATTTTTGGCATGGATGTAACATATGATGATGTTGACGTCACCGGGATTACCAAGATCACACCCGAATCCCTTTCACTGGCAGGTGCTGAGGGTATGTTGATCAAACTTATTGGTGAGGTGCGGGACGGAGAAGATGCAATTATAAAGGTTGTACCGAAACTGGTCCCGAAAAATCACCCGCTGGCAGTGAGCGGTACGCTCAACGTAGCGCTGCTCAGGACCGATATGGCTGGTCCCATATGTGTGAAGGGGAGGGGGGCAGGCTCTATAGAGACGGCCAGTGCCATATTGAGCGACATCATTGCCATAGGTAAAAAGGAATTTTAAGACCTTGAACACTGATGCATTATCATAACGGAGAAACCACATGCCAGAGCATTTAAAACGTGTACGGATCATTGCGGATTTCCAGTTCGGTCGCGGAGCAGGAAAGGCGCTGTTCCCTGATAGTTCAGAGTTCTTGCTGTCCAGAACAAAACGGGTCCGGCAAATTACGTTTGACGGAGAGCGTATTGCCACGGTCCGTGCAAGGGATGGGGTACTAACGTTAAGTATGGCAGGGGGTTCCAGGCTTCATACCTTTTTAAAAGCGCCTGCATCAAGGGTTGTAGTGATGGCGGATGCAGTGCCTTTTGTGCGGGATGGGAAAACTGCATTTGCCAAACATGTTATTGAAGCAAGCCCTGATATCAGGTCGAGTGACGAAGTGCTGGTGGTGGATGAGCATGATACATTACTGGCAACCGGACAAGCAGTACTCAGTGCAGTAGAGATGCAGGAATTTGAAAGAGGCCCTGCAGTTGATGTGCGCAGCGGTGCCGGAATGAATAATTAAGCAAGCATCGTGGTCATCGAGGGCCTTATGCAAGCTGATCCGGTCCTAAATATTGACCACGAATTCACACACCCCATCTTCTTTACATTTCATTTCAGGTTGAAGGAGAGTGGCGTTCTTGTTGATATTTTGTATCGTTCCGCGAACATAGTTTTTACAGATTACGATATTGGGTACTATACCTACCAATACATCACTGAAAGGACATGCATTTATTTTCATCGATGCATTGGTTTTACTTTTCGATAGTATCTCAGAATCAATGCCGTTAAGCAGGCAGATCATTTCCATAGGTTCGAGACAGGATGAAGCAAAAGCATCTTTGATATTTAACGTATCCATTAATTGTTTGCAATCTTCCTTTCCCATTTCATAACAGGTACTTTCGAGTACAGGAATAGTCTGTGACTGGAACCGGTCCACCAGCCTGGACATGGCTCTTGATAGTATCCTGTTGTTCAGGAGACTACCTTTCCACGTTGACTTGGAATGAATACCTACAAGTTTCCAGGACCGTGCAAATCTATCACGGCGATCGGTCGTAATTATGGACATTTGATATTTCTCATTGACTTCTTATTTCAATGCTGAATACAGCATTATCAGGATCCCGGGGATTTCGATGATCAAAGCGATGGTGCGTGCAAGATCACGTGACATATCGGGTAACAGCAATCCGGCGAGCACATCAAAATTACTGCCAAATATCAGGATAAATAATCCGATGGTCAGAATTAACAGGCTGGTCTGTTTGGTTTTTTCGTAGGTTTCGTATACAAACAGTATAAATGCTCCACCGAGAAGATATACGATAGCGGTAAGGATCAAAACTATTTCAAGGCCAAATATCATACAATTTCTTCCCCCTTCGTGAGGATAGTACAGGATTCTTCTTTATGTCGTTTTGTTGTTATGAGAGTGCTTGACTCCAGTACACCGTCAATTTCATTTATCACATGTAACACATTATTTTTGAGAGAATTTATATCAAAGGTCCTGACCTTCAGGAAAAGGTCATATGGTTCAAGCAGTTCATGTATCTCAAGGATATCGTCGATTTCCTTCAGTTTGTTGATAATGTTTATCCTGCGGCTTGAATCAATGTTAATTCCAATGAATGTTGTAAGGTTTAAGTCTATTTTAGATGGGTCCGGTATAAAGGTAAATTTTTCGATTACTCCTTCTGATACAAGATTTTTTATACGTTTGTGAATGGTCGATGTGGCTACATTCAGTTCTTTTGCGAGATGTGTACTATGTACCCGCCCGTCAACAGACAGAAATTTTAGAATTAGATAGTCCAGTTCATCCATATCTAATGGTAATATTTCGATGTGATATAATATATAAATTTCGCTATATTTTCTATAAATAGATGAAATCGAAAAATTTTATCACAATTTCAGGATAATGAGGCAATTATTGTTCATACATTAATCCTGAAAACAAGGGAAGTATGGTCTTTTGGAAAATAGATTGGAAGCAGTGTGGAATGTGAAGCGAAGTATTTTTATCGATAATGAAGTATGATACTTTTTCCGATCAGTAGAGAAATAAAGATAATAACCATGAATGCTATTTAGACTGCAGGTTGATACAAATGGAACTTGAAAAATTACGACATGGCACTGAATTATTAAAACGCGGCTTTGCTAAAATGCAAAAAGGTGGGGTAATTATGGATGTAACTACACCCGAGGAAGCCCATATTGCAGAAGATGCAGGGGCTGTTGCCGTGATGGCACTTCACATGGTCCCTTCAGATATCAGGAAGACCGGCGGGGTGGCCCGTATGGCCGACCCGCAGATAATTGCTGAGATCATTAATGCGGTCACTATTCCTGTAATGGCCAAAGCGCGTATCGGTCATTTTGTGGAGGCCGAGATCACTTGAAGCACTGGGTGCTGATATGATAGATGAGTCCGAGGTGCTGACACCTGCTGATGTGAAATACCATATTGATAAACGCACTTTTACCATTCCTTTCGTTTGCGGCGCCAGGGACCTTGGTGAAGCACTGCGCAGGATACACGAAGGTGCAGCGATGATACGTACCAAGGGCGAGGCAGGTACAGGGGATGTGGCTGAGGCCGTGCGGCATATGCGCCAGATAAACGAGCAGGTAGGAAAGCTGAAAGGGCTTGACCAGCAGGAGATGGAGCGGGTGGCACGGGAGATCGAAGCCCCCATAGAACTGGTACTGGAGACCGCCGGGATGCAGCGCTTGCCCGTGGTGAACTTTGCAGCAGGCGGGATAGCCACTCCGGCAGATGCTGCACTGATGATGAAACTGGGTGCTGACGGGATATTCGTTGGCAGTGGTATATTCAAGGCCGAGCAGCCACCCATAATGGCATCAGCAATTGTCGAGGCTGTCAATAATTTTGACAAACCTGATGTGCTGGCAGAGATATCAAAGGGTCTTGGCAAGCAGATGAAAGGCATAAGTTTTAGCAGTATACCCGAACATGAAATACTGCAGTCCCGCGGGTGGTAGTGAGCCACCCGGTTTTTATTTTAGTATAAAATACCATTTTTTTACAGAATTTCCATCATTATTATATAACTCATTATTATCAACACCATTATTATAATGTGCAATAGATATATATGGGTTAGTGGTAATATCATTATTTGGGTAATAGGAAAATGATGTACACCTGTAAGATATGTGGTTATAAGTACAATATAACTTTCAGTTATATTAACACGAAATGCAACATATGCAACTCAGTACCAGTAGTCATCAAACCGAACCGTTTTGAAAAAGGGAATGTAGTTTCACCTTAATACCTGTCAGTTCTTAAAAAAACTCTGGTTCAACATGATCGGAATCGGTCCAGCGTAGTCTGGACCATTTTACTGGTACTCAGGTTCGAAAGTTTTATTCCAAGCAGACGTATCTTTCTGCCATCAAAGAATTCACGAGAAAGTTCCCGCGACTCCCGTTTTATGATATCCAGGTCACGGGTATGGATATCCAGTGCCCTTGCCCTGGTAAAAGTGATAAAATCATCCTGTCGTACCTTCACACCAACAGTCCTGAAAGAAAAACCTTGCCGCGTCAATGCCCTGTGTACCCGTTCGGCAATGATGTCCAGTGAATCATATAGTTCCTCTGCATCCGAAATATCCACCTGGAATGTATGCTCTTTGCTCACTGACTTAGACTCGGCCCCTTCAATCACCTCGCCCTCATCAATGCCATGCGCCAGCTGGATGCATCCTGACTCCCCATTTCCCGAAAATACGTACCAGCAAATCCAGATCACACCGGGCCAATTGCCCGATGGTCCTGACATCCATCCGCGCCAATATCTCTTCGTTCTTGCTGCCGATACCCGGAAGTCTGCGCACCTCCAGCGGGTCAAGGAAACCGGCGACCCTCCCCGGTTCTACAACAGTCAGGCCGACGGGTTTATCCAGGTCAGAAGCGATCTTTGCCGCTGTCTTGTTAGGAGCGATGCCAATGGAACAGGTCAGTCCTTCACGCTCCTTTACCTGTGTCTTGATGATTCCTGCAATTTCTACGGCCTTCGGTATATTGCCGGCACTCTCGCTGATATCAAGATATGCTTCATCTACGCTGACCTGCTGGAACCTGTCCGCAAACGAGCGCAACAGTTCCATGATACTGTGTGACACTTCCTTGTACAGCGCCATGTCCACAGGCACAAAAACGGCATCAGGACACAGTTTGTATGCACGGGATATAGGCATACCCGAATGGATCCCGAACGTGCGGGCTTCATACGAACAGGTACTGACCACACCCCTGCCATAGCCGCCTTTAGGGTCTGACCCCACAACTACAGGTTGTCCTTTATACGAAGGATGTTCACGCTGCTCGACCGAGGCATAAAAACTGTCCATATCAACATGAAGTATGATGCGTTCCATGGTAAAGCTCCAATAAACATCTAATGCAGGATATCATTAAGTACTGTCGTACCTGATATAGTAATTCCCAAAGAGGTAAAATCAACATGGCTATTAAGAACAAGCTTGAATTAATTCTGGTATTATTATTTCTCACAATTTTCTTTTTGCCGTCCATAGGCGGACTGGCACTGGATTATCTCTGGTACGACTCAATGGGTTATGCAGAGGTCTTCCTGGTAAAGTACAGGGCTGCCTTGTTGTTGTTCGGCATAACGTTCCTGCTGACCGGCAGCATATTGTACCTGGTATACCGCTCTGGCATTGGCACTATTATGAAAGCAGGAACGCCAATTACGTCATTATGGGAGACACAGTTCTTCGCAGGTATCGAGAAGGAATACATCGACGTAACACCAAAGAAAAATCTATCTGCTGCCTTACAAGTTGTCCGGTTACCAGCCCTTCTGTTTATAATCCTTTTCTCGGGAATGCAGGCCCTGGCTATATCGGGGTCATGGCTTAAGATACTGATGTACATGAACCGTACACCTTTCGGTCAGGTTGACCCCATATTCAACAATGATATTGCATTTTACGTCTTTTCTCTACCATTCTACCATACCGTGCTGAACTACGCCTCAGCTGTACTGTTTCTTGGATTATTGCTTTTGGTCGGATTATATGCCACTTTCAACTGGAAACTGCTGATGAAGCTGCCTGCTGACTTGAGCTTGTTGCTTGCGGGTTTTCTTATCACGTTCGCTGCAAGGACATATCTTGGACGATACGATATCCTGTACAGTCAAACAGGTGTGGTATATGGTGCGGGTTACATCGATGTGGCAATCAAGCAGTACATCCCTGTCCTTTTAGCCCTGGTATTCCTGATCACAGCCGTTGTCATACTAATTTCCGGCTGGTCGGGAGGGCCTTCCTTGTCATCCGCTCCCAAACTCCTGGCTGGTATGGTAGCTGTACTGGTATTGATAACCGTGCTCGGGGGTATTACTGCCTCGCTAATACAGGACCTGAAGGTTCTGCCAAATGAGCAGGAACTGGAAAGACCCTATATAATGAATAACATACAATCCACCAATACCGCTTATGAACTTGATGAGGTGCAGACACGACAATACCCCCTGACCTACAATTTATCACTTGATATTTTAGCGCACCCTTCAATAACCAATGCACGGGTTTGGGATTACCGTCCTCTCTTGACCATATATAAACAAAAACAGGCAATACGCACGTATTACGGATTCAACGATGTGGACGTGGACCGGTATAGTATTAACGGGACACCTGCACAGGTCTGGCTTTCCTCCCGTGAGATATTTTATGACCAGTTGCAGGGTAAGGCCGATACCTGGCTTAACAAACACGTGCTCTACACCCACGGTATCGGAATCGTGATGTCACCGGTGAATATGGTAGTTGACCAGGGGATGCCAGAAATGTATATCGAGAATATCCCTCCTGTCAGTTCCATGCCCTCTCTTACCATTGAGCAGCCAAGGATATATTACGGCGAAAAGACCGATTCATATATTATCACAGGTACCGGCAGGGAAGAGTTCGACTATCCCAGCGGGAATACCAATGTATTGACAACCTATACCGGCACCGGAGGTATCGGTATGGGTGGCCTGAACAAACTCATAACCACCCTTGCCCTGAGTGATTTGAAGATATTGATGTCACCTGATATAGGTGACAAGAGCAAATTACACATCAACAGGAATGTAATG
>JAMJFV010000093.1 GCA_023544495.1 ANME-2 cluster archaeon | reverse complement strand
ACAATGATACCGATGAGCAGGCCGGCCAGTGCTTCTTTACCGAGCAGCATTCCAACAACCAGGGGTACTCCGATAGCCATTATGCCGGGAAGTGCCATTTCACGGATAGCAGCCCTGGTCACGATGTCCACGCACCTGCCATATTCCGGTTTTGCCGTGCCTTCCATGATCCCGGGTATTTCCCTGAACTGCCGTCTGACCTCGTTGACCACTTCAAATGCGGCCTTTCCGACAGCTTTCATAGTGACAGCACTGAACAGGAAGGGCAGTAATCCGCCAATGAACAGACCTACCAGCACAAGCGGATTGGAAAGACTTAGATCACTCGCATTCAGGTCAACTTTGTTTGTGAAATCAGCAAACAGGGCGAGTGCGCCCAGTCCCGCAGAACCGATAGCATATCCTTTGGTCACTGCTTTCGTGGTGTTACCTACACTATCAAGTGCATCCGTGGTCTTCCTGGTTTCATCTGGCAGGTTTGCCATCTCAGCGATGCCACCTGCATTATCGGTAATCGGACCGTATGAATCAAGGGCAACTATGATGCCTGTGGTCGAGAGCATTGCAGCTGCCGCGATAGCTATGCTGTACATGCCGACCATTTCCTGGCCAGGAATAAACCCTCCGCCAACATAGAAGGCTCCCAGGATGCCAGTAGCTATCACGATAACAGGCAGGCCCGTACTTTCAAGACCTACGGCAAGGCCGGTGATAATATTGGTACCTGCACCGGTCTGTGAGGAATCAGCGATGGATTTCACAGGTCTGAACGAACCGGATGTGTAGTACTCGGTAATTATTACCATCAAAACCATAATGACCGTGCCGATAAGGGCAGAGTAATAGAATTTGATTTCTCCCATGAGCATATCGGTCACGAAATAGAACAGTACAAGACTGATGATAGCTGCCACAGCCACCCCTTTATACAGTGCTTTCATGATCTTCCCGTCATCACCTATTTTAACAAAGAACACCGCAATGATGGATGCCACGATGGCAGATGAACCCAGCATGAGCGGGAACAGAATGGCGTTAGGGAACTGGTCAATGACAAGTCCGCCGAGCAACATGGCTGCCAGTGCAGTGACCACATAGGTCTCGAACAGGTCGGCACCCATGCCGGCACAGTCGCCTACATTATCACCCACGTTATCAGCAATAACACCGGCATTTCTGGGGTCGTCCTCGGGAATGCCGGCCTCGATCTTACCCACAAGGTCAGCACCTACGTCGGCTGCCTTGGTAAATATGCCTCCGCCGACCCTGGCAAATAAACTTATAAGACTGGCACCGAAACCAAAGCCAATGACCATGTCAACACTTTCAGGTTCTGCGCCGAAAAGAATAAAAAAACCGCTGGTACCCAGCAGTGCCAGGCCGACAACAGCCAGTCCTGTGACAGCACCGCCCTTGAACGCCACATCCATCGCACCCTGCAAGCCTTCTTTGGCTTTGTTCGCGGTCCTGACATTGGCCCTGACCGAAACGTTCATACCGATATACCCGGCAAGTGCCGAACTTACGGCTCCCACCAGGAATCCTAAGGTGGTCTTCATGTTCAATCCGTTCTCTTTTGGCAGTGCTATGAACATGACAATTGCCAGTATCACAGCTACCATAGCAATGGTCTTATACTGGCGGTTCAGGTATGCCATTGCACCTTCCTGTATCGCTCCGGATATTTCCTGCATTTTTGGTGTGCCGGGGTCGCTTTTGAGTACTTTTCTTGCGAAAATCCCGGCAAATACCAGACTTAACAATCCTGCCAGAGGGGCAAGATATAACAATTTTTCCATGTATTTCCTCCTCTCGAACCAATATCAATAACTATTCCTAATTTTTGGCTGAATTACAGCAATAAGTTTATTAGCAAAGCTAAATCTGGCGTTTAATGGTTCACATATATTAAAAGATTAACGGAAGGCATCAAATGAGACCGTTACGATTCATGTTGATGAATTTATCCCCCGCAATATCCATAGAGCAGGGATACGGTGTCACCTTCCTGTAAACAGTGTTCAAGCAGGTCCGGCGGTGCCTCATCATTGACGGTGGCAATACAGCTGTTCAGATTACTATTGCCGCTGAGCGTCCTGAATTTACCCGCGTCAAGTCCTTTTGAAGCACAGGCTTCTTCGATCAGTGTATCCACGATCCTCAGAAAAGCGAGAAGAGTGGTACTTTCCGGGACGTCCAGTATTTTCATTTCGTCCATCAGGTCTTTCTGGGTGTAGTCGAATTCGATGGTCACTTTCATGGTTGTGTCTCCATTCTATACCATGTTCTGATTTTGATATGTATTCTAAAAATTTATTGGATTGATGTTTTACATTTGTAAACCAAAATCGTGTTAATGCGGCCAGTCATAAGTATCTTCGGACCAAGTCAGCCCGGATACGTAATGAAAAATCCCACCCAACAAACCACTCAATAAATTACTTTGTATCCGTAATCTATTAGCAAACCTCCATAGTTGCTGACTGGCCGCGTCCGGGGCTACCCACTCCGGGCATATTTTTATTATGATATGGATAACCAATTCAAAGAATAAGTTTATCAAGCAGACTTAAATAATACAGTTTAACATATTTACTGATTATGTTTGAAAAATCAGGTCGATATATCAGGATAATTATTGTTTTTATTAAATACAATCTTTTTTCCCTGTTATACACAGATATCAAGCAGGATTATATTTCTGATAAGAAATGTTCATGCCAGATAGACCAGAAATACCGTGAAAATGCAGCCAAACTCAAAAAGGCATTCGAAGAACTGGGACCCACGTTCATAAAACTGGGCCAGACCCTGAGCAACAGGCCAGACCTGTTGCCGAGGGCTTATATTATGGAACTGGATACACTGCATGACGATGTAGAAGTATTGCCATTTGACAGCATGAGGAGGTCATTTGAAGGGACCTGCATATGTGATACCGTACCTGAGGAACACAGTCCTTTCTGTTACCACTGCAATGATATCCTGGACCTTTATGATGAGTTCGATACCGATCCCATTGCCAGCGCTTCAATAGGCCAGGTATACCGGGCGGTGCTAAATGGGCGGGAAGTGGCAATAAAGATAGCCAGGCCTGATGTGATCGATATCATCAACCTCGACCTGATGATATTGAAGGACCTGAAAAGGGTCCTTTTTGGCTTATTAGGTTTTGGTAAGGATTTTGATGTTGACGGGTTCCTTGATGATTTCAAGCATATGCTTACCAGGGAACTGGATTACAAGAGCGAGGCCCTGAACATAGAGAGGTTCAGGGAGAACTTCAAGGATAACGAGAAGGTGAAGATACCGGATGTATTCTGGGATTATACCCGTGATACAGTACTGGTAATGGAGTTTATTCACGGGACCCAGATCCAGGACCTGCATGATATTGACGGGAATACAATTACCAGACTGGTAAAACTGATAAGTGAAAGTTATCTGAAACAAATATACCTGGACGGTTTTTTCCATGCCGACCCTCATGGCGGGAACATCATCGCTCTTGAAAACGGCAGTATCGCCTTGCTGGATTTTGGTGCTGTTGGTGTGCTTGATAGCGAACTTCAGTGGAACCTGTTCAACCTGTTCTACGGGGTGTATAAAAGAGATGTGGACATGGCTACTGATTATTTCTTCAGGATAGGGGCAGTGAAGGACAAAAGCATTGATATACATGCTTTTAAGGAGGATATGGACATGCTCATATCCCGACAGCATTTCAGTAAGGCCGGGGAGAAGCAAAGCGATAATTACGTGATGATGGCGGTAAAATATAATATTTCTTTGCCCAGGATATTCTCACGACTGGAAAGGGCACTGTTCCTGATCGAAGATGTTTGTATAAAACTTGATCCTGCGTTCAATATCATGGACGAGGCAGAGGCACTGGTCGGGAAGTCGATGCGCGCCAGGTTCAGTCCCGGAATGATTGCAAAGAATATCCAGAAGGATGCGACCAACTATTATATGATGTTCAGGTCACTCCCGGCAAGGGTTGACCGCACCTTTAATTCTCTTGATGTATTCTTTATGTCCATGGAGAGGAGGAATGCAGCCAAACAGCACAGATACAGTGTGATGAAAAAAGGAGCTTTCATGCTTGCAATTGCAATACTGGCTGCTGCAATTCTTGTCTGGGTCACCTGAATTATCATGCCAGCCCTATCAAAAAACTGGATGTTCTGGTCCAAAAATATTTAAGAATGATGACAGGGAACAGATTTTAAGGGAAATATGGGCGGATGATGTGGATTATTTCGATTAACTTAATACATATAACATAATATGTAAATCGGTGGATATTTTTGGAAGATTATGCTGAAATTCAGCGGATAGCCCTAAATGATACTATAGAAGGTCACAAAGAAGCAGGAGAGCAAATACGATATAATTTCTCGATTCTCCTGAACAAGGAAAAGGAACAGGCTTCAAGTTATCTGCTTGCACTTACGAAAGACGAACATAGCGGTATACGAAAGGGCGCTGCTAATACACTGGGTTTTGCATTCAAGCACATGACTGATAAGGTTCTGGCAACTAAGTACCTGCTTGCACTCACAAAAGATGAGACAAGCGACGTGCGAAGGGGAGCGACTGACGCCCTTGGTTGTGCATTTCAACATGTCACTGATAAGGATGAGGCATCCAGTGAGCTACTTGCACTTACAAAAGACAAAGACAGTGGTGTTCGATGGCGTGCAGCGTATGCACTTGGTTCTGCATTCCCGCTTATTACTGATAAAGTCCGGGCATCAGAAGACCTTCTGAAACTTACCATGGACGATGACAATCTCGTCAGAAGGGGAGCAGTAGATGCTCTTGGTTCTGCATTTCCGCATATTGCCGATAAGGTTCAGGCGTCTGGATACCTTCTTGTATTGACGAACGATGGAGACAGGGGCGTGAGATGGCGTGCAGTTGATGCACTTGGCTTTGCATTCCCGTATGTGACCAATAAGGTTCAGGCATCTGTGGACCTGCTCTCTCTGACCAGGGATGAGGATAATATTGTGCGCAGGGGGGCAGCGGATGCCCTTGGCAGGGCTTTTCAGTATATGACCGATCAGGAACAGGCATGGAATACGCTGCTAGTACTCATGAAAGATGGGGACAGCCTGGTGCAATGGGCTGCAGCTGACGCACTTTCTTTGGCATTCATACACATGAACGATAAGGACAGTGCATGGAACGACCTGGTGACTCTTAGCAAGGATGCTGACAGCGATGTTCGAAAACGGGCAGCTGATGCTCTTGGATTGGCATTTGAGTATGTGACCGATAGAGTTCAGGCTTCTCAGGACTTGCTGGAACTCTCGAAACGCCGGGACAGCGACGGGTGATGGTGCTCAGGTGGAGTGGGAAATATGCAGGGAGGCTTTGCATCTTATCATTTGGATGTTAGAGCGCTTTTGCATTATTTACTGTAATAATTGTGCTGCGCTATAAAATCGCGTTCTTCGGTACAGTATACAATAACCGGGCAAAATCGGTCCTTTTGAATTCACTCCTTAGTATTCTCAACATATTTGCATTATCATAATCAGTCAAAGCTTTCATTAATGCGTGAATGGCCCTGTCTGGGGCCAGTTTATAAAAATGCAGAAATATCATACAAATATTGAAATACCGGGTCATATTTGAAATATAATTTTGATAATGCATCCTGGTCGTCTCTATGTCATGAGAATTTAATGCAATAGCCAATTTCCTGGCAGACATCAATGAGAACCGTATCCCTTCACCCAAGAAACAACTGGATTGTGATGATGCGTCACCTATCACAAAACAGTTATTGAAGGATGGATTTTTTAGTGGTTTATAGTATGTCATGGTCCCGCCGTGGGTCTCGGTAATATTATTTTCATTGAAATTCATGACCGATATAATACCTGATGAAATAAAATCATGGAGAGCTGCCTTTAAATTCACCTTTTTTGTACCGCCTTTTCCGTACACAAGTTTTCCCAGGCCGATCCTGGCCGTGGTCGTTCCGGTGGGGAAGATCCATGCATATCCTTCAGGAATGATAGTATTACCAAAGAAAAAGTCAAAATGATCAGCATTCATGTCAAGTCCGGCAGCTTCATATTCCAGTCCATACGCTAGCCACTGTTTTTGATAATATAACGGGGCTAGATGCTTCAATAGCGCTCGTGTTTCACCGGAAGCATCAATAAAAAGGTCTGCTTTGAACGTGGTATCTTCGATTTCAATACTGTCAATCGTTCCATTCTTTATGGTTACCTTCTCAACTGAAGCCGGGTGTATTATTTCGCAATTATTCCTTGCTCTTTCGGACAGGATTTCGATCATCCGGGGAAAATCCAAGGTATGAAGTACGGGTTTTTCATAGTGGAATCCTCTGGTAAAGCCGTTTCCAAGGATAATCCTGAACCCGTTCGATGAATGACGTACAGCGTCCTCAAGTCCAAAATCAATAAGAGTGTCGGTAAATGTCCCGGCAGAAGACTTTACGGGACGCCCTAGCTCATGTTTCCTGTCAATTACCAGTACATTCTTATTTGTAATATGTCCTGCAAAACAAAGCCCTGCCGGTCCGGCCCCCACTACAATTATGTCGTATTTCTTCATAATGTATCATAATTGTTTATTCAATGATAGGTAATAAAGTATACATTGTAAATTTTCATGGGGTCACACCGCCGGCCCAATAATCAGAACAGGAGAAGCACGAACACCGAAACCAGACAAGGTGGCAGGGTGGCAGAGCAGGTGGTGTGAAGGGGGCGGGCGGCGAGAGAGGATTAACCTGGAATATATCGTATCATGGCCGGCAATCCGGTATCTGCACTACACAAAAGTGCAAGGTTTGGCACGTGAAGATGGCCTTTGTTATATCATTTCTCAGGTCAATGCTTAGAGCGTGTGAACACAGAACTCAGTTCATATACCAGTTGATTGCTTTGATCTGTAAGTTTCTTGAAAATGGCATTTTGGCCACTTTTCAAACCACCCTCTTCCTGTCCCCTCACCGACATCACCAAACTAAACTAAACTAAACTCAACCTGGAAAGAAACTCCCCCAATAAAATGCCACCAGTGGGCGTTACGTTTAAAGTTTAATTCCTGTCAGGTTGCGATCAGACGGATATGTTTCCTATCAGGCAGATAAACAGGCAAGGTGTTTATCAACCACCTGGTATAGTTGCACGTAGTTTTCATAGTGAGATCAAAGATCTCCATTCGTTTCATGCACAGTTCTCTCAGGGTCATACCATCCACGAGTATTTTGTCAATTTGAGAAAAAAGGATATGGGTTTTTTGTTTTGTTTACAAATCATAAGAGATTATCAGCTGAGGAATTTATCGAGATATATAAAAGCAGAGATATAGTGGAACAAGGGTTCAGAGCCTTGAAATCCGATCTGGAGATAGATCCAGTTTATCATAGCAGGTGACCGTATAGAAACACATACTGTTATGGTTGTTTTTGGTTATCTCCTGATGTCATTGTTAAGTGTGGCCTTAAATGAGAGGAAGATAAGTTATTCATTTGGAGAATTGAGGGAGTTGATTCGATCTGGGAATGCTGTTGAAGGTTTTTATGAAAATGAAATACTG
>JAMJFV010000092.1 GCA_023544495.1 ANME-2 cluster archaeon | reverse complement strand
CAAACAGATATGTACTATCACAACGTAAGTAATTAATCTGCTGAAAGTGAAGACGCAGGAAGCAAAATTTTCAGAATCAGAAGAAATCATCAATCACAGATTGTCTCTGAGAGGACTCATGGGTAGTAATACATACGCAAAAAGACCCATAGTACTAGCAGATCCACCAACATTCTTGTATTATACTACTCCTTTTTTCGTATCTTCGACAAATTCACCCCTTTTGGAACCACATCTCTCACAGATCATGGTATATTTGCCACTGGGAAGTCTTTTTCGTACCATACTGCGAGTTCCACACTTGGGACATATCTTCTTTTCTTTCAACTTAACTCCTCCTCACTTTCGATAAAATGCAATAACAAGTTATTTGGGATATCTCTTATTTTATTTCCCTGGGTGGTCTCCTGATTCCAAATCCTGACGGATACGTTGCAGTTCTTCCTTTTTGATATAATCTTTGTCTTTAATTATCTTTGCTCCTTGCCAGATAGTATTGTAATAATCCCAGAATAAACGTACAACTTCAGGATGTCTAATAGCTAGATGAAATTCATCTTCTGTGGGGAGGTATGGATGACGATAGAATCCAAGGATTACCTCAACAGAATCTATGACCATAAAATTCAATGTTGGTATCATATCCTGGTGAAAAGCATCGTAATATGCAAGATGATAACCCTGGTTCTTGGTCTGTGAAATTTTGGCCTCTGCACGCTCAAGCTGCTCAATCGTAGGGAATGTCATGACTTCCCGGTAACTGATATTATTCTTTGCACATATCTTTGGTATAATTTCAAGATATTTATTATATGCCAGTTCATGAGCTGGCGTTTTGTGGGGTGTCTCAAATCCGAATGTCAGGTCATCAATTGATCTTTGCGCCTCCCCCATTCGTTTAACCACATATTCATAAACTTTCTCCCGGTCATCAAACGTTTTAATCTCTACTCCATCCAAAGATGTTATCGTGCGGCTAATTCCTTCAAGTATATCCCGCTCAATCTTATCGAGCTTATTTCTTCTTTCTAGAATAAGGTATCCAGCAAGTGAGCCGATCACAAGCAATGTAAGTGCAGGTATTCTGTCAGCGAGCCAGGTGTTTTCGAGCGCCCCCAGAAAGTGTAATACTGAAATTAGTATACTCAAAATAGCGATGAAAGCCATTATAATTTTATCTAATCGTTCCATATTCTTCTCTAAATTTTTCAATCGGACATGTGGGTTTTGGACGGTCGAATGTTAAGGGATGCAAGCGAGTCCCCTCGCCCCCACACATGGATACATGCTTTCATTTTCCAATCTTGTTTTATTTATTTTTGAAAATTTCAAGCAGCTGAATGTCAAATATCAAATCCTCACCCGCAAGTGGATGATTAGCATCAAGCGTTACCGTGGAATCCGAAAAATCAGCTACTTTCACAGTGGTCAAAGTTCCATCCGGATTGGTCATTGTCAACATCTGTCCAATTTCCGGCTCAAGATAAGGGTGGTCATCCCGATCTATTGTAACAACCAGATCTCTTTGATAAGAACCAAAACCTTTCTCAAATGGCACTTTAAATGTTTTTGATTCACCCTCGTTCAATCCCAGCAATGCCTGCTCCAAACCAATTATTGTCTCGTTATTACCGATGCGAAATTTCACAGGTTCCTGATTTAATGTGGATTCGTAGACAGTTCCGTCTTTAAGTTTTAATTCATAATGGATTTTCACTGTGTCATCATTTTCTACTTTAACCATATCTTTATTCTCCTTGTTTAGGCTTTGAAGAGTAACCTACAATTCAACCTTATATGTAATTAATTTGAATAAAAAGAGAAAATCAAGACAAATTTCTGCAGAAAAGGACTCTAACTTCAGTACTTCGCTAAAAAATCTCCTTAATTCACTCATCTAATACACCCAACCGCAGACTTAACTTTTAACTTACGTCTTATTCATTCTTCAACAAGAAGTATAAAGACATCAAATCTGAACAAATCCTCGTTTCATCTTCGAATTCAACTTCATAATGAATCTTTACAACATCTCCCATTTCAACGTTTACCATATTTCAATTCACCTCTATCGTCTATGAATGGGGCAAATATAATTTCAACCTTATATGCAATTAATTTGATAAATAGAAAATTAAAGGGAATATCTGCAAAAAAAGAAGATTTTATACCAAAAATCGGAATAATTTATGTATAGAGAGATTTGTAATTAGAATCGATGGTCAGTAAAAAGGATGAAAAAATTCTTGAAATTCTTCAAAATGGAGCCAGAACTCCTATATCAGAGATCGCGAATCAGGTTAATCTAAGTGAAAATGGTGTCAGGTACCGACTTGAAAAATTGGAAAACGAAGGATATATCAAAAATTATACAATTCTTTTAAACCCTACTAAATTTGGAAAGAAAACACTTGCTTTTTTTAATCTGGAAATGCAGCCGAAAAAGATGAAAAGTAGTTTAATAAATTTGATTGAGATTGATGAATTTATTAAGATATACCAGACAACTGGACAATATTCAATAAAGGCTATTGGATTATTCGATGATGAGGGGGATTTGTCGAATTTTATTAACAATAAACTTTTACTTCATTTTCCCATACAGAATTATTCTGTGGAGATTGTGACAAAAAAGATTAAAGATACGGAATATAATATTTAGGCTTGTAGAAATCGTCTTTTTTTTCAATTTCTGATACATTTATCGATATTATAGATGATCATATCATTCTATCGATGAATTCACCAATATTCCTATAGTCTTTACTTTTTTTAACCTATGTTCTCCATATTCACATACTCGTCTGCTGGTACTATCGATTCCCATATCATCATAGAAAGTTACTTCATCATATTTTGTCAAGCCTTTTGACAAAATCTCTTTCTCAGTAGTCTCATTTGTGAAACCCTTTTCAAAGATCAGCGAAAAACCATGGCCAGCAGCGAGGACGAAAAAAAAGCTGCTGGTGTTTAATCGGGTATCAAAAACACTTGATGTATGGTGTAATGGTGCTATCCTCACAAATCGTTTTCGAAAATTATTCATGCCAGGGGTTGGAATATAACAGTATGAGTTTTGAAGTGATACCTGCCGTGGACCTGAAAAGTGGAAAATGTGTGCAACTGGTGCAGGGCGTGCCCGGGACTGAAATGGTTTCGCTGAATGATCCTACTGCCCAGGCCATTCGATGGGTGGATGAAGGGGCACAAACGCTGCATCTTATCGACCTTGACGGTGCCATCCAGGGCGAAAGGATAAATGCTCTTGCGATTGAAAACATTGTGGCCGCCACCGACATCACCATCGAGGTGGGTGGGGGCATCAGGACCGCCGGTGATGTAGAGGCGCTGCTGGATCTGGGTGTGGACAGGGTGATTATCGGTACAGCTGCCGTGAACGATCCAGGTTTTGTGCAGGAGATGTCTGATAAACACGGAAAAGAGCATATCATGGTTTCCCTCGATGCAAAGAACGGCAAAGTGACCACACACGGCTGGGCCAGGATATCTGATTTTACCCCTCCTGAACTGGGCCGCCGGCTTGAAGATATGGGAGCTGGCAGTATCCTGTTCACCAATATCGATAGTGAAGGGCTGCTCAAAGGCGTTGATCCCGTTCCCACACGTAACCTGGTCGAAGCAGTGAACATACCGGTAGTAGCATCAGGCGGCATTACCACAGTCGATGATGTGAGGATAATAAGGGATACGGGCGCGGTGGCGGTTGTTGTGGGCAGTGCATTGTATACGGGACGTCTGAGCCTGTCCGAAGCTATTAAGGCTGCTAACGAGTAGCAAACCTACCAGTTTATACTGCATCAGTGATATGTCAATCCTATATATTCTATTCAACCAATATAATCAACGGGAAGTCAGGATATGAGAACTGCAAAACAGAAACGTAAGACCAGAGAAACGTCCATTGAATTAAAGCTCAACCTGGATGGTAGTGGTTTGGCAGATATAGATACTGGTGTGGCTTTTTTTGATCACATGTTAACTTCCCTGGCTCGTCACGGTGGACTTGACCTCACAATACAGGCTCAGGGTGATATCCACGTCGATGAACACCACACCATTGAGGACGTGGGTATTGTGCTGGGTATGGCACTGAACAGAGCACTGGGTGATAAGAAGGGAATTGCCAGATTCGGCGAGGCCAGGATACCAATGGATGAGGCACTGGCCGAAGTGGCGCTTGATCTGGGGGGCAGGAGTTACCTGACCTTCGATGCCAGGTTCATGAATCCCAGGATTGGAGATTTCGGGACCCAGATGACCAGGCATTTTTTTGATTCGCTTATCAGCAATGCGGGTATCAATGTACATATGAAGGTGCAGGGTGAGAACGACCACCATAAGATTGAAGCGCTGTTCAAGGCATTTGCGGTAGCACTGCGGAGGGCTGCTGTTGTGGACGGGGACAGGGTGCCCAGTACAAAAGGTGTGTTATAATTATAATCTTTTTTTGATATGAAATTTTCAGTTCCGGGAAGATTTCATTCATCTTAAAAAAATAATTATATTTATTATATAATATTATCCTCTTCAACACATTTTATTTTGGATAAATATTTCAGTTCATACCGAATGTGAAATCTTTTCGGGACAATGCCGACATATTTATATATGATGTATACAGATTCAAACAATCACTCATCATTATTATAATAATCGTAATAATAACAGAGGTTAATAAAGTTTAATAAAAAAAGGTGGTAAATATGGTATATTTCGAAGGGAACCTTCTCATAGATCAGGTGCAGGGTCATCATAACATGTTGGAACAGCTGGTCCACAATTTTGCAGGACTTTTTTTAGTCTTTGCAAGTATTGTCAGTATATTGATTGTTTATAAGAACTTCAGGGGAAGTACTGTTGTCTGGCCAACCGTTATGGCAGGTATGATGGCTGTCGGTTTCATCGGTCTTGGAGACCTAGGTGAACATCTCCTGAGCGGTATCAGTCCATTTCCCCACGAAAGTCTGCATTATCTTCACATGATAGGTGGACCGGTTGCACTATTTCTCTTCTATTCGGGACTGAAGGAATTTACCACGAAAGATGCAAAACCCCTGGGCAATCTAAAACTGAGCTTGATCCTCTTAGGTACATTGTTGGTCCCAATGGTACTGGCAACCCAGGCAGACCAGAGGTGGGACCCTGATATTGAAGGGCCGTTCCTGGTCTTGACCGCGATACCCACTATTATTCTTGCATTACTTGTGCTGTTAAAGGCAAAACCATCGTTTGAGGTCCACTCCACGGTAGTGTTGAATATTTCGTTTACTTCCATAGCCATAACCTTGTTGACATTGTCATTGTTTATCGCCAGAATGGGAGATGTGAACCTGATGGACAATGCAAGTATGTATGTCGTCGGTCATGCACTGGCCGATATTATGCACTCGGCTACAGCAACCTCGATATTGATGTTCGGTATTGTTACTGAAGGACTCATCCGTTCATTGTAATGGCAGTATTTCACGAGGTAAACACTATGAAAAACAGGAATTATGTACCGCTATCTCTCATCATACTCTCCTTAATGCCATTCCTTATGATCGCGACTCCGGTCTACGCTTTCGGTTCAGGGAATGATGGCGGTAATTATATTGGTCCTGAAGGGTGCAAGTACTGTCACCTGGAAAAGTACAGTGGCTGGCTGGAAACAAACCACTCAAGAGCATTTGATATTCTTGTCGAAAAGGAACAGGAAGATAACGACGATTGTCTTCCCTGCCATACTACAGGGTACAACAATGACACCAAGACCTATGAATTCAAGGACGTGACCTGTGAGGTCTGCCACGGGTCCGGCGATATCTCAAACACTATTACCCGGAATATACTAGAAACCCTCTACTTAAGTAATAATATGTCTCAGGCTGAGATCGATAGGAAGCTTGCAGATCTGAACTTAAACCAGAAAAGCATGGTCAAGAATTTCAGTTCCGAGCTGTGCGGCAGATGTCACCAGGATAAACATCACCCTACCTACGAAGAATGGAATGAATCTGACCATGCACAGTCCCTGGTCGATCTGAAGGAAAGCGATCATGCCAAAGATGAATGTCTGCAATGCCATTCATCAGAATACATCACTGCAGAGGAACATAAAAAGCCAACTCTTGATACCGTGACAACACCTCTCACCTGTGTAGCCTGCCATGACGTGCATAATACAGAGAACAAGAACCTTCTCAGAAAGTCGAAGAAAGACCTGTGCGAATCATGCCATACAATGGGAGAATCGGTCCCGGGCGATACACCTCATCATGCACAGTCAGAGATGAGGCTCAGTGACGGCGGTGTGGATGCAGATACTTACATCTACCAGCCAAATGCGGCCTGTGCTGACTGCCACAGATATACCAGAGTATACAATGAAACCGGCCAGGAAGAACATACCATAACCGGCCATACGTTCAACATCAATTACAGTGTGTGTCTTGTCTGCCATGAAGGTTTTGCGACAGCTGAAGATGCACATGAATATGATACAAAAAAAGAAGCTGAGATCTTTACACGGTTCAATGAGGTTGAGCTCAAGGTCGAACAGGCTCAAAGAATTACTGAGAACATGACCGACAGCCGGGCACCAGTGTATAAACATGTATATGATGAGGCTAGATTTGATCTTGAAATCGTACGGGCTGATGCCAGTAATGGTTCCCATAATCCAAAGTATGCCATGGAATTGCTGGATAAAGCAGATTTCAAAGCACAGAACATTATCGATGGCACACCAGATAAAAAATTGCCTGGATTCAGCCTGATACCTGCGTTTCTATCGTTGATATTGGTAACGGTGTTGCTCAGGAAACGCTTCAAAGAGCAGTAATTACATAACGATGAAATACATCCTCCAGAGGAACGGGACCACATTCTACAATGCGTTTTTGAGGGGACGCGCGGGATGTGGTTCCGGCTATACATTTATTTTTTGCATACTGTTCCGGGTTTTTATCATTTATTTTACTCCAATATTGATCTGATATGCCCCTGCTTGCGTGCATGAAACTGGTTCATCCATACCTTTAATGCTTATTAAAACCAATAGAAGGACCAACAAAAGCACAGGTAAATCCTCGCTATTGCCCGGATGACCTTGAGCATTTAGCGTTATGTTCTGTACGAGCATGAAACATCACAAATCGGAATGGTGACAATTTATGGTAATAGGTGTGATAATGGTCAATGTAGTACCTGGACAGGAGAAGGCCGCTTACAATGAACTCCAGAAGATCGATGGTATCAAGGATATCTATCATGTGTTTGGAGAATTTGATTTTGTAGTTATCAGTGAAGTGGAAGGCCTGAGTACCCTGAACAATCTGGTCGATACGATACGTGAGAGTGAGAACGTCACCGCCACCCAGACGGTAGTAGGCGCAGAACTCTGAGCACCTCCTGTTTTCAGATGTAGCAGATTGTATCAAAAATCTAATAGTTAAGAAGTGACATAGTTCATGCCGTAAAAAACGGATAATAATTTCTAAAAAAAGAAGAGGAAAATCAGTGGTACAACCAATAGCAGAAGAGCTTGCAAAAAAACAGCGTGCCATAAGTATCGCCGAATTCTTTGAAAAGAACCGCCAGAT
>JAMJFV010000091.1 GCA_023544495.1 ANME-2 cluster archaeon | reverse complement strand
GAAGTGATGGTTATCTTCTGCTCCTTATTGGTACCCAGGTCCTTGGCAGTCACGTGAATGATACCATTCGCATCAATGTCAAAGGTCACTTCTATCTGGGGAATACCCCTCGGAGCCGGTGGAATTCCGACAAGAGTGAAACGTCCCAGCGTAGTATTATCTGCTGCCATGGCACGCTCACCCTGGAGCACATGAATGTCCACCGAGGTCTGGTTATCTGCAGCTGTACTGAAAATCTGGCTCTTCCTGGTTGGAATAGTGGTATTGCGCTCGATGAGCTGGGTTGAAACGCCACCCAGGGTCTCAATACCAAGGGACAGCGGTGTCACGTCAAGCAATAGTACATCCTTGACCTCGCCTTCCAGCACACCGGCCTGGATCGCTGCACCCATTGCAACACATTCCATGGGATCGATACCGCGTTCCGGCTCTCTGCCAACCACATCACTTACGAACTTCTTCACTACAGGCATCCTGGTAGGTCCGCCTACCAGAATGACCGTAGTAATATCAGATGTTTTCAATCCTGCATCCTTGATGGCCTGCTCCATAGGCTGGCGGGTCTTCGCTATTATAGGCATGACCAGTTCTTCCAGTTTGGATCGTGTAAGGTTCATCTCAAGATGCTTGGGTCCTGCCTGGTTAGCAGTAATGAACGGCAGGTTAATGGAAGTCTGCATTGTGGTCGATAGCTCGATCTTGGCCTTCTCTGCAGCTTCCCGCAAACGTTGAACAGCGGTCTTATCAGTCCTGAGATCAATTCCCTCTTTTGATTTGAAATCCTCTGCAATATAATCTATGAGGATATTATCCATATCAGTACCACCCAGCTGGGTATCACCTGACGTGGATTTTACTTCGAATACACCACCACCCATTTCCATAATTGTTACATCAAGGGTACCGCCTCCGAAATCATATACAAGTATCTCCTGGTCGCCCTTCTTATCAAGTCCGTATGCCAGCGAAGCAGCGGTGGGTTCATTGATAATACGCACTACATCAAGACCTGCTATCTCACCAGCATCCTTGGTGGCCTGTCTCTGGTTATCATTGAAATATGCAGGTACGGTTATGACCGCCTTCTCAACCTTATCGCCAAGGTGTGCTTCTGCGTCCTGTTTAATTTTCTGCAGAATAAAAGCAGAGATATCCTGGGGAGTAAATTCCTTGCCCCGTATAACAATTTTTTCTCCCGTCCCCATCTTCCTTTTGATGGCCATGATAGTGCCTTCAGGATTACTTACCGCCTGTCTGCGGGCTGGTTCCCCAACAAGTTTTTGTCCATCTTCGGTGAAAGCCACCACTGAGGGGAATGCCTTTCCGCCAACACTTGTGCCTTCTGCACTGGGTATTATCGTAGGGCGGCCACCTATAAGAGTTGCAGCCGCCGAATTACTGGTCCCCAAGTCAATTCCTATTATCTTTGCCATTTAATACTTCACCTCATAATAGTAGAATAGTACTTTCTTATATTTATCAACTATTTTTCTTTTTCTGATAACTTAACCTTTGAATATCGAACCACTCTGCCCTTGATCCTATATCCCCGCTGGAACTCCTCCAACACGGTATTATTGGGACACTCGTCAGAGAGTTCCTTCATCATTGCTTCATGACACTGATGGTCGAACTTCTGCCCCACCGCATCAATGGGTTCAAGACCCCTTGCTTCAAGTATACTTTTCAACTGGTTATATACCATTTCCATTCCTTTCAAAATAGAATCCCTGTCCTCAGACTTCCTGGCGCTGGCAATCCCTCGTTCCATGTTCTCCATCACATCAATAAGTTCTGCAATGAGGGAAAAATTTGCAAATTCGATAATCTCTGCCCGTTCTTTATCCATTCGTTTTTTATAATTATCAAACTCTGCAGAAAGGCGCTGGAGATGGTTAAGGTAATCCAGTGCAAGTGCCCGGGATTCAGCCAGTTCACAGGCTAATTTTTCATACGACTGCTCCGCAGCTTCTCCTTCAGTGATTTCTTCAACCCCTTCCATAGACAGTTCCTCCACCTCCGTTTCCCCAGTTGCGAGGCGCTGTTCCTTATCTTCAGGCATCGTTATCCCTTCCTCAGGTTCATTTATCGTATGTTTAGATAGGTCACCCTCGACCTTATTCTTTTTTACCATTTCATGCCTCTACTGGATATAGATTTAAAACTCTCGTGGCAATCCCCTTTTCTAATAATCGTCCCCAATATCCGGTGCCTGGATACCATCATAACTATCCACCCTGTGCTCGGGTTTGACATCCATGAGACCGGTATATTTTGATGCAAATACATCATCTACCCTCAGTATCATTGAAGCCGCATCAGTAGCGGATTTAATTGACTGTACCTTCACTTTCAATGGCTCCACCACACTGGTATCCTTCATATCCATGACCTTTCCGGTAATTGCGTTCAGGCCAACGGTCTTGTTGCCTTTTTTATGCTCAGAGCGTATTTCGACAAGAACATCCACAGGGTCAAGTCCTCCATTCTTTGCAAGAGCACGGGGAATTTCTTCCATTGCATCGGCAAATGCTGATACGGCCAGTTGTTCGCGTCCCTGCAGGGATGAGGCATACTCGCGCAACTGCATTGCGGTTTCAACCTCGGGTGCACCGCCTCCGAACATTATGTTCTTCTCATCCAGCACTACTTTGACCACACTCAGGGCATCATCCAGAGCCCGCTCCACTTCTTCAGTGATATAATCTGCACCGCTATGCACCATTATAGTAACTGCTTTCGGATTTTCGCACCCTTCGAAATACATCATCTTGTAATTACCAAGTCCTCTCTCTTCCACTATCTCGGCAAAACCCAAATCGCCTGGAGAAATATCAGTTGTATTGGAGCGCACAACAGCACCGGTGGCACGGACAATTCTCTTGATATCATCTTCTTTCACTCTTCTGATGGCTAAAATGTTTTGTTTGCCCAGGTAGTGAAGGGAAATGTCATCAATACCTTTTTCTGTGACCACTACGTTCACTCCTGCTTCAATCAGACTGTCCACCTGGTCCTTTACGGTCTGGTATTCTTCATGGTATGCTTCATCCAGCTGTTCTATGGTAGATATCTTTATCTTGGAACTCGTAGAGGTTTTCTGCACTTCGATACCCACATCCAGCACGGCAATCTTTGCATTTTTTATGAATTTTGGCATGTTGTTATGAGCCCTTGCCTTGTCAATGACCATACCCTTAATGAGTTTTGTGTCTTTGATAGACCCGCCTTTTTGGTGGATTATCTGGATATTATGTTTGATATCGGTCTGGGACTTGTCAGTTATTGCCTTTATAGCTTCCACGCAAAGTTCAGCCAGATTATCATGGGCCATTTCGCTACCTTTTCCGGAAAGTGCCGTAAGAGCGATCTTTTTGAGGATCTCATTGTCATCCTCTGAAACCTGTATGGCAGTAGATTCCAGGATCTCCTGTGCTTTTTTTGCTGCCAGTTTGTATCCGCTGACTATCAAAGTGGGATGAACCTCAAGTTCAATCAATTTCTGGGCCTGGGTAAGCAGTTCACCTGCGAGCACAACTGCGCTGGTAGTACCGTCTCCCGCTTCCTGTTCCTGGGTCCTTGATATCTGTACCATCATCATAGCAGCCGGATGCTGTACATCAATCTGCTTTAAGATGGCAGCACCGTCATTCGTTATCATGACGTCTCCGACAGCGTTTACCAACATCTTGTCCATTCCTTTTGGACCAAGGGTGGTTTTCACAGCATCCGCAATTGCTTTTGCTGCTGTAATGTTCATGGATTGTGCATCCCGGCCTGTCGTCCTAGATTTATCCGGGTCAATGATAATTATTGGCTGTCCGCCCATTCCTGACATCGATTGTTTCCTCCAGAGATATTCACTAAATGGTGTTATACTGTATAATGAGAATACTTCTAACTGTTTGTACTTCTATATAATATTAACGGGTGTTGTATGTGTTAATCCCACGTCCCTTACCCCACAATACACCCTAACAACATCCCAGCCTGCTTTCCCATACCCTCATCACCCAACACCCTGGCAACCTCTCCCACTGCCTCGAGATTCCTGGCCACGAATTCAAGATATTCCATCACATCGCCAGCATAGGCAAATACACCATACCTGGCGGTCAACTCATCAATAATCCCGCTGGCAGACAGCCCCACACTCCTCATCTCCATCAACTTTTTAGAAAACTTCCGCTCAGGACAGCCGCAATAGGGTGAGCCCTTGCAGGTGCAACTCAAAAAATCTTTGGCAAAATTCACCAACTTCCACTGTGTTGCGCTATCCAGCCTCGCCAGGCTCTCCCCTGACAATACCATTTCCATTGCACCCCCCTGGAACACCCTGGACGGCAGCCGTATATTCAAACTGGCAGCTATACGGTCAGCACCTGCAAAGAATGCCCGGTCAAACACTTCAAGCCCGGTGACAATTGTATCAGGTTCCAGCTTTGATTCTATCCCGTCCTTGATCACATCAACCTGGTCGGGTTTCAGGAAATGCTTTACCATTATCCGTCCCATACTGGTAAGCTGCACCCTGGGCCCTGAGATCTTCATATAACCCATATCTTTCAGTCTGCTCACCAGATGACCCACATCCCCGCCGCCAAGCCTGGACGACTCCACTGTCTTTATTACTTTCAGATCATCCCATACAGCCGCAGATACTGCCACCTGTTCAAGCACGGCCTCTTCACCTGACTCGACAGCAATGGGAGCCACCACTCCCCTGAGGAGCCGGAACGCCATCTTATCTTCACTCTCACCCTGTCCGAAACTCTTATCAGGCTCGGCCATGACCACAACCACACCCCGGTCATGATAATCAGGCCTGCCAGCCCGTCCCTGCATCTGCAGGAACTCACCCTGGCCTAGCCATTCAATACCCATTGCCAGTCCCTCAAAAATCACCTGGGACGCAGGGAAATCCACACCTGCCGCCAGGGCGGCAGTTGTCACAACCACCGGGAGCCGGGCCTCTCCAAACTCCTGTTCAATGCGCCTGCGCTGCTGGTACGGCAGGCCGGCATGGTAAGCAGCTGATTGGATCTGCAATGCATCTGACAACCGGTGGCAGTTATGCCTGGAATTGGTGAATACGATGGTCTGCCCCCTGAAACCCTTCGATGACGTGCGGTCATATTCCTCCTTAGCCAGCTGGTTTATAAGCCGCAACTTTTCGGAAGGTCCGCCAAATATCAGGTGACGCTCCAGAGGTATTGGCCGCTCCTCATATTCGATAAGTGTACTGCCAAGGGCATCTGCAAGCCTGCCGGGCTCACCTACCGTGGCAGAAAGATAGATGAACTGGCATCCAGGATACAGATACCTGAGCCTGGCTATCAACCCGTCGAGGCGCGGTCCCCGTTCAGGGTCCTGTATCATGTGCACTTCGTCCATGACTACGGTACCAACCGCTCCCAGCTTACGCCCGATGCCTGAGCGTAGCAGGTAGTCAATTCCCTCATAGGTGCCAACTATGATATCAGAATCAAGTGATGTACGCATGCGTTTCCCATTTCCGCCACCGATACGGCTCTGTCCGATCCTTATAGCCGTAGTAATCCCAAGTGATTGGTATTTTTTCCTGAACTGGTCATATTTCTGGTTGGCAAGTGCCACGAGGGGGACCAAAAACAGCATTTTACCCCTTCCTGACAGGATATTGTTCACTCCCGCGATCTCTCCAACAAGGGTCTTACCGGTAGCAGTGGCCGAAACTACCAGCTGGTTTTTGCCCTTTAACAATCCTGATGCGACTGAGAGTGACTGGACCGGCAGCATCGTATCGGGAAGGATGTTCTTCAGGCGTTCATCCACATCCAGGTCCTTTGATCGCAACAGGTCCACATGCGAACTTGCCTGGATCTCATCGAAAAGGGTCAGGTCCCTGTCCATCTTTTTGGGATCAAGTAACACCAGCATGCGGTCCAGGTCTCGTGTCCTGAGCAGTTGATGGAACAATCTTTCAACCCCTTCTTCACCCATCCGTCTGCCGCAAAGGTTTATTTCCCTGTGCAGTTCGGATAAGCCACAGTTCTCGCACATGAACTCGCCCCGGTACCTGATAGATCCCCTGTCCACAGGACTGAACCGCCCATCTGACAGGCATGTACGGCATACTTCCACCCGTTCATGGGTCAGATGGTACCCCTCCAGCATCATCAGGAAATCCTTTTCAGAAGTTTCGTCCCCGTGTCCTGAAACCAGTATAAGGTCTGCTATGCGTAACAGGTCTATAGCTTCAGACGGTGCCATTACGTTATCCTCTCCATCTTCAACCACCCGGAACTTAAAAGGGCGGGGACCTTTAGAACTATGCTTTAATGAGAGGATACCCTTTAGCGATGCCGTGTTGCTGCCGTCCTTCAAAATCAACAGTTCGACAGTTGTTCTGGTCGGCCTTATTAGAACTATGAATGACATGTTAAAAATAATTTATTTTCGAAGGTCATGAAGGTCATAGGACAGACCTTCGGATTCAAGCCTGTTCAATAGTTGCGGTACTTCTTCATCCACAGATACAACAACAGAAGATAGACCGTGGAACGCTGCCTCGACCACCGATTCCTTTGTCCCGAACATGATATTTGGTTCCCTGCCAATGCTGCGCAATGCGATCAATGATTCCACACCCAGCACGCATACATACCTTGCATCCCCGGTCAGTTCACGCAGCATATCCAGATTAACATTCCTGGAACCTCCTCTCTCTATTCTGGGCACCTTGCACACGGTTATCTTTACATCATCCAGTTCTATCATACCATGCAGGTCAGTCACACCCACATCCTCTCCTGTCCTTACATCTGAGGTCAGTACACCGCTGGCAGAACCTTCGTGGTACGTTGTAGCATACAATAATCCCTCACGCATCACAATCGATACTTTCTGGCCTGCTTTATTGTCTTCATCTGCTATGGCCGTCCATACAGAAACGTGGCTTATGATATCCTCCATTACATATTTGGAATAACGCTTCAACTCAGCTGTACGCTCAAGCACCCATTCAATTCCTTTCTTGGTAACTTTATACTGTACCCTGCCATCAGAAAAGATAAGACCTTCATCAGTAAGTTCCTTGATATATTCAGAAACTGCCTGGGGAGTTATACCTACTTTATCAGCAATTTCTTTCTGGCGTACATTGGGCTGATGGGCCGCAATCTCGACAAGGATTTGAAATTTCGTGCTTTCTTTTTTACTGTGAAGTAAGTCTATCATTCAAGAGCACCGACAAATTCGATTCTCTGACCTTTGACAAGTAATTTATTTGAACGTCGTGCTATACCTCTCAAATATAACGGACTTGTTCCAACCACTCTTGATAGACCGGTCATAGACTGGTTACCATTGACCACTTCAGTTTCAATTTGTTCCATCATATTCTTTATATCGTCGTCACAAGTAAAAGTTATCATAAGAAGGTCGGCAAGATCTTCAATAGAACACTGGAAGTTCACCTGTATCTTGGAATAGGACGTATGATATTCTTTTGTGGGTGTTTGTCCTGGTTCAGGCATTCGCCACTTGCTTTCGATCAACCCACTCTTCTTCAAAATTGAAAGACCTTCTACTACTTCAAATTTGAGCATTTCCTTAAGCTCGTCTTCTGTGTACCAATCAACCAGAAGATGATCAAAAACTTTCTTGTGAGTATCGGACCCGAAAGTACGTAGCAGTGGAACTAAATCCGAAGGATCATT
>JAMJFV010000090.1 GCA_023544495.1 ANME-2 cluster archaeon | reverse complement strand
CTGATTCAAGTACTCTCAACAATTTATCCTCTTCAACATCATGAAAATCATACGACCGTATACTTCTTCTTAATTGAATAGCGTTCAGTATAACCATAAAATATACACTCCTTTATTTTCCGATTCTTATCGGTTAAACATTTAAGGTATTTTACACTCTCCCTAATTATAGGTACCTATCAAACGGTTCTGCTTGTGCTCCTCTCACCTTCACTCTGCCCGTGTCCCGATCTGTTCCGCCTGCCATTGTAGCATGAGGGACTCGCAGGGGTTTCTTACCTCATGTAGCCGTAATATGTAATTGTCCTTTGTGACTTTGAGCACATCCTTGAATAGCACATCTTTGAATACAAAAACATTTTTGTATCTTCCTTTAGAAAACGTTCTACGCAAAAAAATGGCGGGCTGGAAGGGATTTGAACCCCTGGCCGATGGATTAAGAGTCCATCGCTCTGCCTGTCTAAGCTACCAGCCCATGTTGAGGCGTTGTCTTAATTACATTGTCATAATATATACGTTTCGTACATATCTATTGACAACCTTTTAATATTGAAAGATTAACTAAAATACCATTCAGTACCAAAAGAAATAGTGAATAACATGAAAAAAGATCTCTTAATGTGGGATGAAACCATATTCAAAAACCCGGACCTTTTCGAACTGGACCATATACCCGAATATTTTGCACACCGTGATGCCCAGATGCAAACCCTGATGTATTGCATAAAACCTGCCCTGCGCGGTGGCAGACCTGTCAATGTACAGTGTATAGGTTCCCCGGGTACTGGCAAAACTACGGGAGTTAACAAACTGTTCGAGGAGATAGAAAAGGTCAAATCGAAAGTGATACCTGTTTACATTAACTGCCAGACCAATTCCACACGCTTTACCGTATTCTCCCGGATATTTAAGAAATTGTTCAATCACAGCCCCCCTTCATCAGGTGTGTCGTTCCAGAAGATCTATGAAAAGATAGCCCAGCACCTGGCAGATGAGGAAAAAGTGCTGGTAGTTGCTCTGGATGATGTGAATTACCTGTTCCATGAAAACGAACACGACAAAGTATTCTATTCATTACTTCGCGCCCATGAAACAAATCCAGGTGCCCGCATAGGAGTGATATCAATTTTAAGTGACACCGGTACCGGATTTCATTTAGACCCAAAGGTGGAGTCCGTGTTCCTCCCTGAAGAGATAACATTCCCCCGATATAACACTGACGAGATACGTGATATTTTGGATAACAGAATAAAAATGGGCTTCTTCCCTGATGTGGTGAGATCTGAAGTACTTGATGCAGTGGTTGAATATGCCGAACTGCTGGGAGATTTGAGGGTAGGCATCGATCTGCTTAAGCGCTCGGGCATGAGCGCTGAAAGACGCGCGAACCGGACCATTTCGCTGGATGATGTAAAGAGCGCTTACGAATCCTCTAAACTGGTACATCTCACATACCTGTTAAAGTCATTGAAAAAAGAAGAAAAGACCTTACTGGAACTGATCTTAGACCTTGCAGAGATCACTACTGGCGAACTTTACAGGGCATTCCATGAAAAGACAGGGCTTGGATACACCAGATACTATGAGACCCTGGAAAAATTACTGGTCTTGAAATTAGTGGATACAAATTTCACTGGTAAAGGTACACGGGGACGGAGCCGGATTATTAAACTGAGATATGGAATAGAAGAAATCCGAAAGCGACTGGATTAGTATGTATACATAACCCCTGCATTTCAGGTGGAAAACGATACCAAAAAAGGAGGAGCGCAATTATTTCTTGAACTCGGTATAATTGCACTTGCCGCAGGTCAGCCTATCCCTGTGTTCCGCGAGGAAGAAACCCTCACCACAACGGGGGCAGGTCTGCCTGATTTTCTTGATTGAATTACCAGATACCTCGTAGTATTTATGTACAGCCATTGTCATCACCATTATTCTTCGGTTTATCCTGCTTCCTTAAAACCTTATTCTGTAACCGGTTCTTCGGTAGATTCCTCTTCTACTACTTCCACAGGTTTGGATTTATTCCGCTCAATGATATAATCGTTCTCCACTTCTACCGCGCGCGCTGCATCAGAATATATCTTGGCATATCCAACTGTCTTCTGGGTACCGTATTCAGTGGCCAGGTTACCTAATACCACCAGATTGTACCTGGAATTTAGCATTGCGACCAGTTTGTTCTTTACATCGTCCCTTGAAGGGGTAGCACCAGTATTTGAGATGTTGAATGTGATCTCATTTCTATCAAGCAGAGGATTGTCCCTCTCTCTTATAATTTCAATGTCCAAATTAAGTCCTCCATTATTGTATCGTTAGAATATAGCCTTCATTAATCTTATTATTGAATATGTACTTTTCTATCAAACTGATTTAATCTTTCATTCGCTGGCCATCCGTTCCAGCATACTGCATATTCGGGTCTTTATTTCAGATGTGACCTTTACCATTATGGCACCTTCATCTGGCAGGCCGTATATAACCACTGATGACGGGGGCGCAAGCACAATTGCCGGTAATGCGGCAAGGTCTTCTTCGCCTTCCACCATGATCTGGACCGGTTCATCAGCATCCAGGGCCCGGATAAGTGCAGATACCAGTTCATGCGTCACACAACCGGCAGGATTTTTTACATGAACTTCCCTGAAATCCGGATGCCTGATACCGTTGATTATTTTTTTTTCTGCCGGGACGCGGTGTGTTTTTTCATCAACTAACGAGATATCAGGTATAGTATCACACTGGAGCATATTGAATGTTGAGATATCACCAACGACAATTAGCTTGGCAGTATTCCCGATATCGGCAAGCATTTTCCGGGTTGTTTCTACACAATCTCCAGGGTAAAGTACACCGAACTGCTTTCGCATCTCATGGCGCATGGACTCGGGTAGGCAGAATGTCTTTCCCAGGATGGTCTCAAGCATAAATACACTACCGGACCTTCAGTGCATATTCGCCACGAAGGTCCACCTTGAGCTTTTTTGCAATATTAGAACGTGATGGATCGATAATTACTACGTAACCGCTCCAATCGGAACTGAGGATATTGGAACCGCACACTACACAGGCGGTACCTGAAGTGATCCTGTGACATTCATTGCATGCTTTTTCTGGCATCCCTGTACACCTCTCCTCAGGCCTCAGCCGTGTCCTTTATTCTCATGTCTTCTTCGATCCATTCTATCTTGCCAAGGGAGGGTTGACGCATGGTCAGGCCAATTTTGCTATCCCTTGGTTCCTGTTCGTTAATGCTTACAGCAACGATCCTGGCGCGGACACGGTCCCCTTCTGAGAGAGACCTGTTACTTTCCTTAGTTACCAGGCGGGCGTTCTTGGAATCATAGGAAATGTACTCGTCTGTTATCTGGCTGACATGGATAAGTCCATCCATGGGTCCTATACCAATGAAAGCACCGAATTCCACAATTTCCACAACACTTCCTTCGATGATCTCCTGCAGTTCGGGTTTAAAAACCAGTGCATCGAACACGCTTTCATAATATACCGCGCCATCTCCTGCAATGATGTGACCCTCGCCAACTTCTTCTACATCCATGATAGCTACAATGGCACCTACTTTCTTATCTATCTGCCCTTCCAGTTTGTTTATCAGGGCATTCTTGACTGAATTGTTAACATCATCTCCCAGCAGTTCTGGAGCGATGCGTACAGTGTCAGCCAGTTTCATTTTCTTATACATTCAATAATCCTCTGTTTTGGTAAATTAATAAAATTAATAATTAGGTAAATGTGCTGTACTTTTCACATCTTTTCAAGATGATCTTTTCCGCGCAAGTACACTACTGTGATGTCTTTACTACATAATCTTTTCTTAAGTTCTATATCATTTGTCAGAACTGCAGCTTCTTCTTTAATAGCCAATTCTATGATAGCATCATCGACAGGCCCCTCGGTCATCACCTGAGTACACTGCTGTGTCAGGGTAAAACCAGCATTTGCTGCCAGTTTATCCTTGCCCTTTGCCAGTTGTTTCAAGGCTTTCAGTTCCCTTACAACGCCTGATGGCGCCATATACTCATCATATCCCAATCGGTTCAGTTCCGTGAAGATATCCACTCCGAACTGGACAGGGATCATGAAAGCATTGGTATCGATAATCACTTTCATCGTAACGATTTTGATTATTTTATAGTGCCTGAACCAATAAGTCGCCACCTGGCGCCGACTCTTCGGCTGATTGCCACGCCGTCACCTTCATCAGCACAGACAGGTCTTTTCAGTTTAACTTCAACGTCCTTTTTACGAGCACTGGTTACCAAACCCACAGTGGTAGCGGTCCCTATGTTGAGCATAAGCGGTTCATTGGAATGGATGGGGTCAATAACCAGTTCATCGGCTGAACCCACAACCCTCTCGAGCAATCTTACTTCCATGACAAAACCGTTCCTTGTGGGTGGAAGAGCTCCTGGTTCACCTGCTACCTGGCCTACCAGACTATCGCTCTTTGTGATGGAAGGGTCAAGTTTGGTCCCAATTCCTATCAATCCTCCGGGAGTGGCTATTTCCAGTTTCTCAGCTCCTGCCATGATAACGGTAACTTCAGTTTCTATGGGCTCCCAGCTCACCACTCCGCCGGATTCGATCTTTCGTCCGGGCCGGATCTCGATCCTATCACCCGGACTGAGGGAACCCTGGCTTAAAGTCCCGCCAATCACACCGCCTGTAATCTTGCCGGGTTTGGTGCCGGGTTTGTTGATGTCAAAGGAACGGGCTATGAGCATCCGGGCCGATTTATCCACGTTCTGTACAGGCGTTGGGATGTTCTCTTCTATGGATTGGATCAATAGATCAATGTTAATGGACTGCTGGGCGGATAAAGGAATGATGGGGGCACCTTCTGCAACGGTCCCTTTGACAAAATCCAGTATCTGATGGTGGTTCTCAAGGACTTTTTCCCTGCTTACCAGGTCTATTTTGTTCTGGACGATGACGATGTTCTTTATACCTATGATGTCCAGCGCCATCAGGTGTTCCTTGGTCTGGGGCTGGGGACATTTCTCATTGGCTGCAATCACAAGCACGGCTCCATTCATGATGGCTGCTCCTGAGAGCATTGTGGCCATGAGTGTCTCGTGACCGGGGGAATCTACAAAAGAAACTGTCCTGATCTCTCCCGTGGGTGTGTTGCAGTGTTCACAGGTATCGGCCACTGTGTAACCATCAGGAACGCTGCATTGTGGACATTTTCTAAAAGTGGAATCGGCATAACCAAGCCTGATAGAGATACCCCGTTTAATTTCCTCGCTGTGCTTGTCGGTCCACACGCCTGATATGGCGCTGACCAGCGTAGTCTTTCCGTGGTCTACATGACCTACGATGCCGATATTTACAGTAGGTTTGCTCAACTATGTGTGTCCTCCATGAATAAAATGGGAAATAATAATGCTCTATTGTTGTATTCTTTATATTTAATATCATTGATGTGGTGTTACACATACTGACCGGGCCGGGTATAGACTATATGTCCCGGGCGTATCTTTTTGTGGCCCAGTTCTTGAGATGTTTCTTATACATGAGCCGGGTGCCAGGTATAAGCAGTGAAAAGCCGGTAAGGTCGGTGAGTATGCCGGGAGTGAGCAGCAGTATGGCTCCGATGAGGATCAGCACGCCGTCGAACAGGGCATCTCCGGGCATCTGGCCGTTGGACATCTCCCTCTGGATGCGACGCAGTACGCCCAGCCCCTGGTGCTTTGCCAGTGCGGCACCAGCTATTCCTGTGATGATGACGATTCCCAGGGTGGGCAGGATTCCCAAACGGTTTCCCATTTGGATGAGTATGTAGAGCTCTATGAAGGGTACGGTTACGAAAAGGAACAGGAGGGTTGTGAACATACTGATGGTTCCTGGGGAATTGGTGGTCAAATTGCGGTGCGGTTTATTTGTGGTTCAGGAATAATAAATGGGGTGGTTCGAGGGGTCAGATATTGAAACGTGGGGCGGGGACAAAAAGGAGGTATCTTGGCCATTATGAATATTTCTGACCAATTTTTGCCAGCTATTATAGCGTAAATTCCAATTTCTTGATTTTGAAGTAGCAGGGCATACAAATCATCCATCGATAACCTTCATATCATAGCAGGCAATATATTAAAAATTGAAAATCCGTGAGGGTTACCAAATGGCTGAAGATACGATCTTAATATGGAACGAAGACCTCTGCGCTGGATGCGGTATCTGTGAGAGAAGCTGTCCGACCGATCCCAGGGCCATAGTCATAACCGGAGGCAGGGCTGCAATAGACAATGACCTGTGTGATGGCTGCGGGATCTGTATCAAGGAATGCCCGGTCAAAGCACTGTCCTTTATCGTACTGGCATAATATGCATGAGGCATCCTGCCAAATGGTGCGGGAAAACTATTAGAACCATGAATACTTTGAAGAAAGCCATACATAGGTGATGTTCATGGCTTTTCATGTAATGATTATCCCGACACTGGGTTGTCCTGCTAATTGTGCGTATTGCTGGAGTTCGGAAGAAGACTCCCCGGTGATGAGTATCGAGACTCTCAACGAAATAGTACAATGGCTAAAGGATTTCCGGAATGAGCCGGTAACATTTACCTTCCATGGCGGAGAGCCGCTCCTGGCAGGGGAAGAATTTTACAGACAGGCGCTGCCGTTGATCGCAAACGGGTTAAGTGAACAGAAGATCGCCTTTGCATTGCAGACCAATCTCTGGAAAATGACGCCGGAACTTGCCCGTATCCTTGCTGAATACCATATTCCCATCGGTTCCAGCCTGGACGGACCCCGGGAACTCAATGATTCCCAGCGCGGAAAAGGCTATTATGATAAGACCATGCGCGGCTATGAGATCGCAACAGAGAACGGTCTTAAAGCAAGTTTCATCAGTACCTTCACATCAAATTCCGTAAAGCACAAAGAGGATATTTTCAATTTCTTCCTTGAGAACGGCTTTACCCTTAAATTACATCCTGCACTGCCATCACTGCGCAGTCACGCCCCGGAAGAGCTGGCACTTGAACCCGAAGAATACGGGGAATTGCTGGTGTACCTGCTGGATACATATCTGGAACATCTGGATGACATTGAAGTCATGAACATTAACGACCTGTGCAGGTGCGTGTTCACTGGCCGGGGCAATGTATGCACGTTTGTGGATTGTATGGGTGATACTTTTGCTGTGGGACCAGACGGGAGCATATATCCCTGCTACCGTTATGTGGGTATGCAAAACTATGTTATGGGCAATGTGTATGACCGTCCGAGCATGGAAGACCTTACCCGGTCTGATGCATGGAACCTTATGCAGGAGTTCAAGGCCCTTGTGGACAAAAAATGCGGGGATTGCAGTTACATTCGTTTTTGCCGGGGAGGATGCCCCTACAATGCCACAGCACCGTATGATGGTGAAATTGTGGATGTTGACCCTCACTGTACTGCCTATAAGAGGATTTTCAAGGAAATTACTGACAGGCTGAACAATGAGATGTTCGGCGGCCCTGGTCTGGAGATGGGCGGCTTTCAACCTGTGGCTCCGATGAAAAGCAAGGCAGGAATAATGGATCTGATGCGTAAGCATTAGGTTGAAAGGTTCGAGTGATCCTGTGTGAAAAATGTCGAATTTAACCCCTCTATTTCAACTGGAATAATATATTAATAGTTGGATACTATTCGAAAAATTATTGTTATTATTATTATTATGAAAATTTAACATGTGCTATTCAGGTTATTTTCACGTTCGCATCTGGATAGTGACCGGACTGTTGTAGTACAATAAAAGTTCTGATATTTTTATCCTGTATAACCCCTT
>JAMJFV010000008.1:24505-28080 GCA_023544495.1 ANME-2 cluster archaeon | reverse complement strand
CAAGGAATAGAGGGGCGGAAATAGTTGTTAAATAGCACTGCTGGAACACGGATCTGAAATACCGGTCTCTATTTTTAAAAATAATTAAAGATATAAAGCATAACTTTCTATACTCAATTACGTGTGGTAAAGTGGTATCAGAGTTATGTCCACCGGGGTGAATCCATGTACGTAATGAAAGGTATTTATCAAATTTCACTGTAGAGAGAAGTGATTTATTTTATAAATGCGGTCAAATAAATTTATTTTTATAATTTTGGGTATCGGGGACATTAACAGAAATTGAACATATTTGTAATTATCTATGAACATAAAATTTATCTAAATGTTCAGGTGTCCTGAATAAAGGGGGGAAAATAAAAGGAGGCTATGAATGAAAAACATTACAGCAGTATTTGCATTTCTTGTAATTGCAGTCTTCGTACTGGGTGGAATATTCGGTTCATCTGCGCTTGCTGCAAAACCACTTCAGGTAATACAATGGAGCAATGGATTTCCAAGCGGTGAGCATTACAATTTGAACATACACGGAAAAAATGCAGACTACATCTGTGACTCAAATTCTGGGGGCAACTCAGTATTTGTCCCTGAATACGGGAACTCATCGATACAATTGATCCAGAACAGGAAATCGTCAGTCTCGAACCTGACCGTAATCGATTCGTGTTCTTTCGGATCTGACGATCCGGCAAAAGTTCAATTGCCCTCGGGTGAATATCAGGTTTATGCGAGAATCCTTGCAAAACCCGGCAAGCAAAAAGATGAAGAGATTCGATCAGTATTATTCTATCCAAGGCTTTTTGATGCGTGCAATGATAACACAACAGCACCGATCGAAGGATTTGGAAATTATACAGACTGTTCAAACAGCTCTCTGGCAGGGCTCGGAATAATAACACAGAATGGAGCATTCTCCACAGACTTACAATCTCTTGAGAGGACTGCACCGGTCAAAGGTAAGAACAGGGCTACTGATATTACCGGCATGTTCCAATGGACCGGATGGGCATGTAATGAAAGTGTTGATACTGATGGCGATGGTAATATCACGGTACATGATACCGGTGATATGAACAGTGATGGCATTGTAGATCAGACTGATCTGGATCTTTATCTCAGTCAGAGTTGTCAATATATGGAAAACAGGTGGATATTCGATTTAGCTGACATGGTCGTGTATGGCTGGGACTATAATAACTATGGTTCCAAATTGGTACAGGTGAGATTCTATCCATTAAAGACAACGGAATTCATTTAGACCATCACTACTCAGGAAAATAATAATCCAATGTAAATGGAAAGATCACCGGCACACGGCCACAATGTTTACTGCAGATGTGCCGGCTTTTCTTTATTATGCACGCAGAAAAAACCTATCCTCCTTTTGGTGTATTAACTGTCATCCTGTGACTGCTATCCTCCTCCGATTAAGGCTTGGGCATTGCGCCAGGGTATGGGGACGACATAGGGTTTAAAATTTTGTACTAAGCACCAGGGAATGACCCGCGGTCAGAGATGTTTCAACCATTAGATCTGGCAAGCACTTTCTGATCCGTCACAACATATGGAAAAGGCACTGATACAGGTTACGTGCGAATTTTGTATTTGTTTAGTTCAGAATTAACGCATTTCTGGTTCGATGAACATTAAGGAGAAACAAATACTTTGATTTTATTCAAGAAAACCACAATTTGAAAAACTGGTTTGTACTTCAATATCTCGATGCTCGATGTTGTTATACCTATCAGATACATGTTCATTCCCGAAAATCACTTAAAAGTGGAGTATGAACCACATTCGTTTTTCCACATATTAAAAATTAAACATGAAATGAATGTTAATTATTATATTTGAAAAAAAGAAAAGAAAGAAGGGATCATTTCCCTTCTCCTGCTCATGGAATATCATGCACTACTGATGGGCCATATAGAGGATACGTCTGAACGTTTCGGATATTGGCCTGGACCCTTCCGTTCCCAAGATCTTGTACATAGGATAGTCCCTGCGCTAACCCTCCGCCCCACGGAGCAATCACTTCGCATCTGAAGGCGATCCCATTATTGACCGTATCAGGTACGATCGGCTCTGCAGACTGATAATGTATTATGATCGGTTCCTTACTCTTTCCCTTCTCCTCCATTTTTGGCTTAGTCGTATCTATATTGTAATCACCAAAAACAATCATCGAACCGGCAGGCACAGTTTTCCCGGCAGTGCCTCCCCACGTTCCGTGTAGTGTCGTTGGTACAGCAAAACTGACTTGGAACCCGCCATCCCGCACGACCCAACCTTCAGGTGGTATATTCTCTTTTGACATGTAGTAGGCACGGTACTCATTCCTGGGGTCGAGCGCAAAAGCAACCGGCTCTTGCACCGGCCCGAACGTGGCATTGAAATAATCCCAGGCCATTGCTTTTTCAGCGGCGATCTCTGCATCACTGCGTCCCATTATCTGCCTGTGGTACCACATCGCAAGATCACCTTCCACCGGAGGAACGCTTGTATTGTATTCACCAGCAGCCATGAATATTACAATATTTTCAAAGTTATCGGCTGTTTTAAAGTTCGCATTGATTACCCCAGCAGAGCCTATCAGCACTATAATAATAAATGCAAAGCTCATTAGATATTTTCTCTTTAACATATTCTCACTCCAATTCTCTATCTTTTTCCCCTATGTTAGAGCACATTTCCCCCTAGAAAAAAAACCCTAACAATAATAACAAGGGTTTGTGTTATATAAGTTTTTTGCAGCTATTCAGCCTTTTCTTTAACCTCTCAAACATTTCAAATTAAAACGAAAATTTTCATTTAACCTCTGTGCAGGTCTTCCTCTGAATGCATCTTGAATATAAATTAAAATGATTACTCTTACCCGAGTTTATAATATATCAAAAAAACAAGCCTTAAGGCTACGAAAACATGTAAGTCCAACAAAAAATTAATTCAGTTAGGAATATACCTTCCAAGCTGTAGCTTAGTGAATACCTCTGCCGTTTCCCTATTCAAATCCTCTATAACAAATTTTGCATTTTTCTTATTGTTTTCTCCATATACCAACCTAAGTCTCATTTGATCAAGATACTCAGCCAACTTCATTATCTTCATACTCGAATCTCCAATCAAATAAAGAAGATAATTATACAACAACAATCCTATAACACACAAAAAAACATGAGCCCGAATCATCCCATCTTTCCTGACATACGTTGGTTTTAACGGGATCAACAACTTATCTTTCAGCCATCTGATGTCGTTTTCTATAGTATTACAAGCACCATATATCTCCACAATCTGGCGTGTAGGCAGGTTTTGCACTAGCAACGTTCATAATATTCCTGGACTCCGGGTCAAACCTGCAGGCAGTGTCCTGAATGTTTATCTTTCTCTTCTCGTGTTTCAGTATCTCTCTCACGATACAGTCATCGAAAAGATCCCTGGTAAATATCCCCACACTCAAAACTTATAAACCATCTCGCATAAATAATATAAGCATATCATGTCCAGGGGGTCATACCATAGTAAACATCTTCGGCGTATCAGGAAGCCCGCGAAAAGGCTCAACCGACTACATA
>JAMJFV010000008.1:0-24406 GCA_023544495.1 ANME-2 cluster archaeon | reverse complement strand
ATCAACACATCCCTCAAATACCTTAAGGAAAAATATGGCATAGAAACCCGCTATTTTTCGGCCAGAGGCAAGCAGCTCAACTTCTGCATCCACTGTGACTACTGCATCCGGGAGCGCAACGGCTGTATTCACAAGGACGACATGCACGAGTTCTATGAAGGACTGGAATGGGCGGACGGCATCATAATCGGCACTCCCGTCTATCAGGGTAATCTCAGCGCCCAGACCAAGACCATGCTGGACCGCTGCCGGGCGATGGTGGCAAAAGACCCCGACATCCTGCGCAATAAAGTGGGTGCCGCCCTGGCCGCAGGCGGCGACCGGATAGGCGGGCAGGAGGTAGCCATCCAGTCCATCCACCACTTCTATATTATCAGCGAGATGATACCGGTCGGCGGCGGATCGTTCGGCGCTAACCTGGGCGGGACCTTCTGGTCGCAGGACCGGATGGCTGAGGGCGCGGCCGAGGATGAGGAGGGGCTCAGGTCTATGCGCAAGACCATGAACCGGATGGTTAAGATGCTGGAACTGGTCAAGGGAGTCGAGGTTCCGAAAAAGAATTGAATTAAATAATACTGAATCGCATAAAATATGTCTTAAGGAGAATAGAACATGAAAGGACTCATCCCCGCCGCAGGTATGGGGACCAGGCTTAAACCATACACCAACGCCATTCCGAAAGAACTGCTCCCCGTGGGCGGCAAGGCCGTTATCGAACATGTCATCGATGCGTTCAGGGAGGCAGACATTACCGATATCACTATCGTTGTGGGCTGGAAAAAGAACGCCATACTGGACTACCTCGGCTCGGGGGCGCGCATGGGAGTGAAACTCACCTATGTGGTGCAGGACGAGAGGCTGGGTCTTGCCAATGCCATCTATGCAGGGCGTCATGTCGTGGGGAACAGCGACTTTGCCGTGATACTGGGCGACAATTTCTTCTATCCAAAGACCTTCATGCGCGACCTGCAGGAGTTCCACCGGCAGCAGGGAGCCGACGTGACCCTGGGAGTAACAGATATCCGGGACACCACCCGCCACGGCATTATTGCATACCATGGAATAGACGTGAGCGATGTTGTGGAAAAGCCACAACCTGAGGACGCACCCAGCAGGAAAGGATCTGCCGGTATCTATATCATGAGTGCCGAAATTTTTGATGCCATCAGCCACATCGAGCCGGGCGTGAACAATGAGTACCAGCTGGCCGATGCCTTTAAAGTTATGATCGAACGGGGGCGCAGGGTGGTGTTCAGTGACATTCCCGGCTACCATATTGATGTGGGAACTCCCGAAGACCTGCGTGAAGCAAACCGCTTGTATTATCTGCGGGAAAAGTGAGGTTACCTGTTCTGGTAATGCATAAAATTGTATAGCAAAATAGATGCCACTACCAGCACGATGAAGTAGGGGATGTAATGCTGGACCGGCCCCAGGTACTGCATTACCGTATCTGCGGTCACTGCCCAGAACACGGAAGCCACGAGTGACGCGATAGCTACCACAGGGAGTATTTCCCGCACCGAAAAACCCAGGAGTTTGGCAAAACATGCAGTAGCAAGCCCTCCGGTCATCTGGAACGGGATGAAACATATCATGAAAATTCCCACGAGACCGAACTTGTGCATCAAACCGCCTTTCCTGGACGTGATCATCTCTGAGAAGTTCATGAACGGTGTCATCAGCGGGAACTGCTTCAACTCTTCATGGAAAATGACAAAAATGGGCAGACCGATCATAAGGGAACCAATATCAGATATGAAACTGACCAGTATCATCACGTACAGGGACACTTCCAGTGAGGCGCCATTGAGCATTGCAAATTCCCTGCCTGACAGGAACTGGGTGCTGAATATGAGTGAGAACTCACGTATCAGTCCGAACTGGTTAAAAATGAAAATAATTATTGAGACCGAAATCACCCCGATTATGAACATCCCAATGAGGAAACGGTCAGATTCTGTTTTTTCAATGCTCATATAATTATCCGTAATAGTCGTTTCGTGAGTATTGGGATTATATGTTGATAACCTTTTTTCCATCCACTCAACCTTGTTACCCTCATCTCCGGCTGTATTCCCTGCATGAGTCTACGAACTTTTGCATTGAGACCGCCAACGGATGTGTATGCATGTAACTGGCCAGGGTATTGTAGACCATAAGCCCGTCCCGGCCCTCCTGAATACCTTTTCCCCTGCGCATCCTGTAGGCGAACCTGGCATCATGCGCACATTCCGTTATCGAATAATGGAATTCATGCCCCCGCACGGTCTGCCCCGTACCAGACAGATGGTTATTGGCAATTACCTCGGCCTCGGTGTACCCCAATGCCTGGAACCGCTGTACCATGCGGGATTCGCTGTCTAACACCCCGGCCATTTCATACTTCCTGCCATTTACTTCAAGATTTGAACCCAGGTACATCAGCCCGCCGCACTCGGCATACACGGGCATGCCGTCCCAGGCAGCCGCTCTGATGTCATACCGTGTGTTAGAAGCTGAGAGCCGGTCAGGGAACAGTTCAGGATAGCCCCCTCCAAGGATCAGGCCGTCTATGTCAGGCATGGGGTCTGACATCGGGCTGAAAGTAACCACTTCTGCGCCGCATTGTTGCAGTTCGTCGAACATGTCCCGGTAATAAAAACAAAAGGCACTGTCCATTGCCACGCCTATCCTGACACCGGCCTGTAGGATCACTATTTCTCCAGGGCTGCCAGGATCCCGGGCTGTTGAGGAAATGTCCATGAGTGCATCCACATCCACATTATCCTCAATAAAATCGGCCATTTTCCCGTAATCCCATACCTGTTCATGAGCCATATAGAGCCCGAGGTGTCGGGACGGCAGGGTCAGTTCTCTATTGGGAGGTAGTGCCCCTATCACAGGAATATCGATACCTGCGCCTTTCAGTCCATCCTCGACCAGTTTTCGGTGGCGGGGACTGCCTACCCTGTTGAGTATCAACCCTGCAATAGTAATTTCAGGGTCCAGGGTCTGATAGCCTTTCACCACGGCGGCCGCACTGCGGGACATGCCGTGGACATTGACCACCAACACCACAGGCACGCCCAGGGTCTTTGCCACGTGGGCGCTGCTGGCGGTATCAGATGAATCAAGCCCGTCGTACAGTCCCATCACGCCCTCGATCAGGGAAATGTCACACTGGGTCCGGGCGTAGGTATCCTGCACCGCCCCGGTGCCCATGATATAGGTATCCAGGTTCCTGGACGGCCTGCCGCAGATGGCAGTGTGATGGGACGGGTCAATGAAATCCGGGCCAACTTTGTAGGGTTGCACGGCCATGCCCCTGCGCATGAGCAGCGCCATAAGTCCCAGCGCAACTGTGGTCTTGCCCACACCACTGTGGGTTCCTGCTATCATTACTGCTTTTGTCATGTTCGGCCTGTGTTGTATGAATAATACATCGTGAGCGTGACCAATACAAGCGAAACCACAGAAATGTTCCAGCCGGTGTCTTCACTTTCATCCAGCCTGTCCAGCAGCCAATCCACTGACCCCACAACATTCATGGAATGCCCATCCAGTATCAGGGATTGCACTACCAGGCATGAAGTGGCTGTATAGTTCCAGTGATCATCAGTACGCTGACCCAGCAGCCATGTAGAATTGCGGCCGGTTATGCCGGCTGTGCCCTTGGGATCCTGGCGGATCAGCGCAGAATTAATAAGAGCGATGACCCCGGGATGTTTCCAGTCCTCTGAGAAGTTGTCCAGCAACCACTGTACTCCTGTGCGGTTCGCCTTACCAGCGGCTCCCATGGCCACCAGGCAATAACAGGTATCATATACATCATTGTTCCATGAACCATTAACGGATTGTATTTCCAGCAGCCAGTCCAATGATTCCCTGCATGGTATGCCGCATTCCAGAAACGCAGTACATGCCCTGGCCGTATTTCGTACAGGGTTATCTTCTTCCCAGTGATCGCCCGACCTGGCCCGTTCCAGCCATGCCAGGGAACTGCCGGGATCACGGCCATGGATACACAATGCCCTGGCAGCCTGAGATGCTTCCTTGATGTTATTGATCGGTGCCGTTCCAAGCCAATCCAGGGCACGGTCGGATAAAGCTTTGACCTTTTCAGGATACATTTGTACCATTGATGAGGTTACTATATCTAATCAGTATCGATGTTTTTTTATCCTTTGCGCCCAATACCAGAAGACGACTGTCAGGTATACAGGAGGCAGCCTATGAATGAAATAATTGCGCCCCTCGTGGACGAAATAATTAGGGCGCTGGGTACAACACTGAATCGAGCTATTGTTGAAGATGAACTTACAAGACTCCTTGAATTTAAAGTGCCGCCCGAAGAGGCCAGGAGGAGCCTGCTTAAAAAATACGGTGTCAGTGAAGTAAGAAGACTATCTGACCTGCAAGGGGGAGAGCGTGATATCGAAATTACAGCAAGGATACTGGATATCAATCTCAAGGTCGTGGGCATAAAAGACCAGGAACGTAATATTTTCATGGGGACCATGGCAGATGAGACCGGAGCCAAGAGCTTTACGGCATGGAAGGATTTCGGGCTTGAACCGGGTGATGTGGTCAGGGTCAACAATGCATATATCAGGACATGGCAGGGTATGCCTGAGATCAATTTCGGTCCCAGGTCAAAAGTAGAAAAATTGGATCGTGATACCCTGGATGCCCTCGCAACAGCAGATGTTGATAGAGCGTTCCCGCTGGCAGAACTGGTAGAGGGTGCCGCGGCTGTCCATACCATATTCAGGATACTGGAATGCCGGCATAAGGAGATCACTACCAAGAACGGTCCACGGACTATTGTTTCCGGGACCGCTGCAGACCATTCTGCAAAACTCCCTTTCACATCATGGGAATCAAATCCCACGCTTGTGCAGGGGACAACTGTGGAAGTTAAGAACGCTTATATTAAATTATGGCGCGGAGTCCCCACTATCAATCTGAGTGAGTTCTCCACCATCAGCAGATCAGATACCGATATCAGTAATGATGAACTCTCCCCACTGTTAAATCATGAACCTGTCAGGCTGGATAGTATTACCGGGCGGGATGGAGTGTTCGATGCCATCATCGAGGGCAGCCTTATATCCATCAGGCCCGGGTCCGGACTCATCATCCGTTGTCCCCAGTGCAGCCGGGTGATACAGAAGAACACCTGCCGCGTGCACGGGGTCGTTGAAGGGATATATGATATGCGGATAAAGTCTATTCTGGACGATGGTACCGGAGCCCTGACCGTAGTCCTGGATGCCGACCTGACACAAAAGGTCACAGGCTATTCCATTGAAAAAGCCAGAGAAGTGGCTGCATCAGCCATGAACCAGTCAGCAGTAGAGGACGAGATGCGCCGCAGATTGCTGGGCAGGAGCATGCTGGCACGGGGAAATATGACAAAAGGCGAATACGGCATCACACTGGTGGCCGACGATGCCAGTTTAACAGAAATGGATACCGCTGCTGAAGCTGCAGCCCTGATCAAAGAAATGGGTTATGCAGGCCCCGTTCAGTCCGGAGGGACGTAGTCCATGATTGAAAGGGAATTGGCCTGGCGGGTATTTGCACACGAGTTCAACCATTCACATCATTTCTTCCATGAAGGTGACGAGAGGTCGCCCAATTACCTGGTCACGCCCACAGGCGCCAGGATAAACAGGCTGTACTTTGTAGGTGTGCTTACCGAGATTGAAAATATCGGTGTGGGCGAAGATATGTGGAGGGGACGGGTTTCTGACCACACCGGGGGTTTTATGGTCTATGCAGGACAGTACCAGCTCGAAGCTGCCATGTTCTTATCAGGACTTGAAGTGCCGTCATTCGTCGCAGTAGTGGGCAAGGCCCGGACCTTTGAACCAGAGAAGGGAACCATATACACATCGGTCAGGCCCGAGGAACTGAACAGGGTCGACGGCCAGGTAAGGGACAGGTGGGTAGTGGAAACTGCCCGGCTGACCTTTGAGCGGATATGGTCTGTGAGGACCGCATTGGAATCGGGATTAAAGGGTCCTCAACTTGTTAACATGCTGATACAATCGGGTGCCAGTACCGAACTTGCTGATGGTATTAACCGTGCCATCGAACACTACCCTGACCTGAAAGAATACCTTGAAATCCTGTCCGGCACAATAATTGATTCCCTTAAGACGCTGCTGCCTGATACGATAAAGACGGATGGAACAAAGGAGGTTGACACCGTGATTGATAAATCGCAGGCATTGGATAGTGCAACATCTGCCGTTGAGAATGTCCCCTTACCAGAAGCACAACCCGATGGCAAAGAGCTGGTATATGAACTGCTGGGCAATCTGGATAAAGGAAGAGGCGTACCTGTGTCCGAACTCACAGACCGGTCCGGACAAATCGGGCTGACCGGGGACCAGGTGGATGATGCTTTAAAGGGATTGATGTCAGAAGGTCGCTGTTATGAACCCAAGATAGGGATACTGCGCAGGGTGTAACGTGCAATTCCACATCGCAAAAACAAACCTTTAATTATCTGTCACACATCATTATTTTAAAATTATCATAACATCATGTATAATAGGAGAAATCATGACTTCCAGTGAGGATATTCTAAAAAAGATCACGGAAAAAGATGTCAGGTTCGTAAGACTCCAGTTTGTGGATATCCAGGGTATAGTCAAGAACGTGGCTATACCTGTATCCCAGATAGAAAAGGCAATGAGCCATGGAATATCCTTTGACGGTTCTTCAGTCGAAGGATTTGTCCGCATCGAAGAATCTGATATGGTGCTAAAGCCGGACCTGAATACATTCCAGCTATTGCCGTGGCGTCATAATGGTGGTTCAATAGCCCGGATGATATGCGATGTATATCTGCCTGGTGGAGAGCAATTCCAGGGGGACCCGAGGTATGTGCTCAGACGGGCAATTCACGATGCTGCATCCATGGGTTTTGAGATGAATACCGGTCCTGAACTTGAATTCTTCCTGTTCGAAAAACATGACGGGCATGCGACTACAATACCTCACGATAATGCAGGTTATTTCGATTTTGGCCCGGTCGACCTTGCAGAAAATATCCGCAGGGAGATCGTCATTGCCCTGGAAGGCATGGGATTCGAGATCGAAGCATCCCACCACGAAGTGGCAAGAGGACAGCATGAGATCGATTTCAAATATGGGGATGCTCTTAAGACAGCTGATAATGTGCTTACCTTCAAGTATGTGACCAGGACCATTGCCAATAATATGGGACTTCATGCTACATTTATGCCAAAACCCATGTTCGGTGAGAACGGCAGTGGAATGCACGTTAACATTTCCCTGTTCAAGGATGGCGAGAATGCATTTTATAGCCCGGACAATGAACATGGTATCAGTGACACCTTGAAACATTTCATCGGCGGGGTGCTGAAACATATTAATGCTATTACGGCTGTCACCAATCCTACGGTAAATTCATTTAAGCGATTAGTGCCCGGATATGAAGCCCCGGTATATGTCTCGTGGTCCGGTGCAAACCGTAGTTCGCTTATCAGGACACCTGCAGCCCGGGGTTCCAGTACCAGGATAGAACTGCGCAGTCCTGATCCATCATGTAATCCGTATCTGGCATTTGCAACCATACTCTCAGCAGGTCTTGACGGTATCAGGAACCAGATCGATCCTGGTGAACCGGTAAGCGATAACATCTATGAAATGGATGCTGAAGAACGTGCGGACCGGAATATTTGTTCACTCCCGGGCACTCTCAGGGATGCCCTCAACGAGCTGGAACAGGATGAAGTAATAATTAATGCTCTGGGTTCCCACGTTCTCAAAGACTTTTTAAGACTTGGTCGTACCGAGTGGGATGCATACAGAGTACAGGTCCATGACTGGGAGATCCAGCGTTATATCAATATAATGTAAACCAGGTTTAAAAAAGTGCATGATATCTACCAATACAGACCCCCAGGTACAGAGAAAACTTACCGAGATACTGCGCATCATAAACGAGAGTGACAATGCTATTGGTGCACGTATCATTGCTGATAAGATGAGGGAACGAGGATATAAGATAGGGGAGAGAGGGGTCAGGTACCATCTGAGGATACTGGATGAGAGAGGTCTCACATCCAGGGAGGGGTATTCGGGCCGGATAATCACTGATAACGGTATCCGGGAACTGGAGGACGGCCTGATCGGGCACAGGGTCGGGTTCGTTATCACGACCATTGATGAACTGGTATATAATACAGATATTGATATCAATACTGGTGAGGGCAACGTAATAGTGAATACCGCGCTTGTAGACAAGGATGACTTTGATGAGGCTATCGACATCATTGCATCCCTGTGCAACAGTCCATATTCAATAAGCCCCTATGTCCGGATCCTGGAAGAAGACAACCAGGATATTAAGATACCTGAGGATAAGGTGGGAATTGCCACGGTATGCAGTATTACCATTGATGGCATACTGGCGCACAACGGCATTCCTGTGAATACGAAATACGGGGGACTGGTTCAGATCCATGATGCCAGGCCTGCTTGTTTTTCAGACCTGATAATGTATACTGGTACAACCATTGACCCGATGAAGATATTCATTAACAAGAGAATGACATCGATCATGGAAACATTGGATACAGGCAGTGGCAAACTGCTGGCAAACCTTAGGGAGATACCTGTTTCAGCCAGAGACCATGCTATTGAAGTGCTTGAGAAAGCCAGATTGATCGATATTTACGGGGTTATAGAAGTTGGCCAACCCGGTCCCTCTGTTCTTGGGGGTCCTATAAATGCAGGGAAGATAGGAGTTTCCCTGTATGCAGGGGTGAATAGCCTGGTGGCAGTGGATGAGAGAGGGATAGATATATCCATACACCCGATTTCAACAATTACACGTTTCAAGGATATGACCCGATTATAGGTTCCGGCAAAACCACCATACCGGGGGATGAAAGAAGTCCCCACCGCGGTTTTCATACCAGGGCTTTTCGTATCAGACCTGTATAGACTGAAGGTTCCACAGACTTGCCGGCCCAGACCCGTTTAACGTCGCAGTTGTATATGATCGCGGTCAAGGGCAGTTTCTTGTCCTCATCGGGAGCGCCTTTGAACAGCACATGGTACAGGGCACCTGGCGCACTATCTTCGCTTATCTCAAATATCGATATGGCATTACCGTGCATCTCGTCCAGGGCCCGGATGTTTGGTTCGTTGGACTCGCATATCCTGCACGTATCTTCACGCTGCCTGTCACGTCTGATGTTCAGCAAAACAGGTTTTTTGGCGGCACAAATGTCATCTACTGCCTGCTCAAGCGGAGAGTACTTTGAATTGACCAGGGTTTTAATGTTGTCACCGAACTGCTCCATGACTTCTTCAGTCGACATGGAATGTTTCTGTGAAAGGGATTCCAGCAGTTTGTCTTGAAAAGATTCTTTGTGTTTGTGCAGGATTTCATGCAGGTCCATTGATATCACAATCCTGATATGGGTATACCTGATTGAAATACCATGATACTTAAATATGTGGTCTTAATGGATTTCTGGTTCGGTCAATAAATCCGGTTATTTCCGCCTCAACAGTGCCCGGTACGTCCACAGTGCCGCCGGTTTATGACGCGCCACGAACAGCCCCGTCTTCATACCCTGCACCAGCGGCGTACTGCGTAAGCACGACAGGTCACGCCCGGCGAACACCGACACCATTGTATCGATCTCCTTATCGGTCATCTTACGGACCAGTTCAAGGCCCATCCTTCCCATCCAGTACTCACTGGCAAACTCGCTTCTCCAGCGTTTCTGGTACTCTTCCAGTCTCTGTTTCGAAAGATCATCCTCAGCCACTGCTGCGGCGGCTACCTCACCACATATCTGCCCTGCACGCATACCATAACCGATACCGCTCTGGCCCGCTGCGCCGCCCGTTACCATGAACCCGTCAGACACAAGCTGTCCTGGTACCGTAGCTATTGGGTCGCCGCCCGTGAGCCTGGATATGATCTCGATATCACCAATAGGATATCCTTTCATTTTTGCGAATTGTTTAAGCCATCTGTCAAAAAAACCCGATACATCCCTGCCGTGCCGCCTCACATATACACCCAGCGTTGCCCTGTCGCCACCGGCAGGGGAGTAGGTGGACTTCCAGCCCGGCGAATGCCTCCCTATATAATATTCGAACATGTCAGGTTCGCCTATTCCGGGCGCTCTGACTTCAGCCTCCATGGCCCAGGCGATATCGCCAGGATAGCGGGTGGTATTAAGCCCCATCCGCGCCGCGATCTTTGACCCAATGCCATCGGCTGCAATCACCAGCCTGGAAACCAGTATGCCACCAGATGTGCTTAATTTGAATAACCCGCCTGATGGTATCACAGCCAGTACCTCAACTCCCACCCTCACATCCACACCCGATTCTACCAGTTCCTCCTGGTAATGCCGGTCAAATAAGTGCCGGTCAATGAAATATCCCGGAGTCTCAATATCAACAGCAATACCGCATGGCGAGATGATCTTCATACCCTTTAACCGGTTCACTACATACTCATCCAGGATCGGTTCACCGCTACGGTCCATCATGAACCTGAAAAAGGTATTCGCTGGATGAGGTGGTTTTCCCATTGCTTCTTTAGCATCCACCAGGATGACCGATGCGCCCCTTTGTGCCGCCTCCCTGGCTGCCATTATCCCGGCCGGGCTGGCACCGATAACCACTATATCGGTAACGGTATTTCTATTCAAATGAACAACTCCGTATTACCATATGAAAGGATAACCTGTAGACTTTATGAATATCAGGAGCATCACATCAACTATTAAGGAACCGAACATAACACCCCGGTACCTGGAACCCTGCAGGAACAATTCTCCGCCTCGTTCCGGTTCCGGATTCCTGATAAAATCCATTGATTGCCATAATATCCAGCTTCCGCCAAGCAGTGCGCCCGCAAAATAAACCAGACCCAGACGGGCAGTATATCCAATAACCAGTGAAGCGATAACACCGAGTACCCAGCATACGAATACGAACCGGGAAGTAACAGGCACACCAAAGGTCACCGGTGTGGTCGGGGCACCTTTTGCCCGGTCTCCTTCTACATCCCGTGCCACGCCGCTCAACGTGAAACCCCAATCGGTCACACACATCATTATTCCAAGGAAGATTGCAGGCAGTGGCAATATATGGTTATCGATACCAGGTTTTAATATGCCGGCAGGGTCAAATGCAAGCCATACACCAATGGGTACCAATCCGTATGATATCCCCACCGGCACAAAGCTCAGGAATGTTGAACGCTTTGCTATGGCCGAGTAGAAAGTGATGACTGCTGCTGCAATGATAAAGACCGCCATCGACTCCAGGTTCAGAAACGCGGCAACTGTTCCTGCAACGACTGCCAGCGCCACGGCATAGAGAAGTGCACTTTTTTGTTGTATGCGTGATGACGGGAGCGGGCGCTGGGGAAGGTTTATCAGGTCAATATCAACATCGCAGTAATCATTGAGCACATATGAACTGGTAATGGCAAAATACGCACCTGCCACCGCCACCAGGAAAAGGACGATGTCAGGAAGTCCTCCGCTAAGGTAATATGTTGCCAGCAGCGCACTTGCTGCCGGGAGCGCCAGGTCCATATCTGCTATCTCGGGCCGTAACATCTCGATGTACGGCTTTATCTTATCCCAATACCCTTGTTCAGTTGAAGTTCCCATCGACATCACGTTATTCAAGAATCCTGTTCTGTACCTTTATGACAATTTCCTGTTATGATATATTACATTTCTTAAATTCCTTCGTGTGATCTGCGCAAGAAAATACTGCAAATAACTAGTATGACCGTTGTTAAAAGGATTTTGAACCCGGGTATGCCTGAGCCGCCAGTAGCCGTAGTTGTTGGTGTCATGTTTTCATTATTGGAATTATCAGGGTATGCCGTAGCTGTAGGGGTCGGCTCAGGCAGGGCAGGGTTGTAATACTGGTATACGTGCGAAAAAGTCACAATATCGGCTGCTTCCCCTGTATATATGCCGGATACCCTGAGGGTTACCTGCGTGGTCTCAATGGTATAATTCGATAAAACATGATGAGTGGTCGAGTTATAATAGAACACTTCATCACGGGACAGTATGGCTGACTTTACGACCTTATCATTCAGTTTCAACTGCACCCATGCTTTATCCCCACTTTTGGTTACGCTCATCAGGCTAAATGAATACCCCTGATAGAATGGCCATGACTGGCCTGTTGTGAGATAAAGACCTGTATCATTCACCAGCGGCTCGGTCTCCACCAGGGCAAAAGCCGGATGGAGTGCTTCCTGGAGAAGTATCCCTGCAACTATGATTATTTTGACCAGACTCCATATCTTCATAGTATTACCCAAAATTTGTCATATACCTGTAAATTGTTGATCACCATGCTTATAACATATCCTTTGAAATCTGCTTTTAGCCACATACTTATCTATTTATAAGTACTTACGTTCGGTCAATGTCCAGGAAAATGACCGTAAGTCTATGTTCAGGTAAAACAGCCTTCGAGGTCAATGCTTTTACAAAAATTGACCTGGTGCAGGCAGCTCAGGTTCTCAAGACCAGAGTGGCCACACCTCATATTTTGATCGTGGACATTGACGGTGTCGAGATATCGCTGTACCCCACCGGCAGGATGCTTGTCAAACGTGTCAGGACCGGGGAGGAAGCCTTGAAAGCTGCAGATATTCTCCTAAATAAGGTTACTGCATGCAACCAAAAAGCATAATAATGTACAGCCCATTTTTATATCAGGGATCATGAAGTCATATCTATTAGTCTGGTTCAACAGTGAAGGCGGCAGGCCATCTGAGGTAAACCGAAGATTGATGTCCCTTGGATTTAAACCCATGCAGGGAGTTCATGATTATGTATATGAATGGGGTTCAAAAACTGACCTGAATGAGATACTCAACTTTGGTGACCGCATCCAATTGACCCTCAATGGACTGGGTGTCATGTTCAAGATAGAGACCATCCAGAATGATTGAATTAGTGGTAGGAATTACGCTTCTAATCACTGTTACTGATCAGTATTACAAAATAATGGTACGAACTAATGGTACGAACTAATGGTACGAACTAATGGTACGAACTAACTGTACTCGGCGGGGTTGACTATTTTGGCGCCCGAAAGGGCAGTGCTGAGCAGTTCTTCAACATCTATCTTTGTTTCTTCGCCATACACATCGTCGCACTGTGCAGATGTCGCAGGTTTTTCCGGCACAGCAGTACAACAGGTGGCAGGCCTGGTGGATGCATCATAGCTACCGATAGTGCGTGCAATATCAACTATCTCGGTCTTGTCAAGACCTATCAGGGGATGGTAGATAGGTACATGGATCCCGCAGCTTTCGGCCTGCATGTTCTGTGAGGTCTGGCTGGCTACCTGGCCCAGAGATGCCCCGGTGATAATACCATGGGCATGTTCCTTTTCCATGATACCTGCCGCGATCCTGTACATCATCCTGCGGCAGAGCACACAGGTATAGCGGCGCTGGCAGTCAGATAGGAACGATACCTGGCTTTCGCCGCCGGGGACTTCATACACCCTGAGGGAATGACCGGGAGCCCATGTTTGGAGCACCCTGATACATTCCATGGCTCTTTGCCTGGTGGTCTCATCTGAGAAGGGGTCATTGTTGACATAGACCGGAATAACCTCACAGCCGCGTTTCATCATGAGCCATGCTGCCACTGGCGAGTCGATACCTCCTGATACCAGGGCTACCATCTTACCCTGGGTGCCAAGGGGGAGACCGCCCACTCCCCTGACCACATCGGTATACACAAAAGCGTGGTTCTGCCTGACCTCGACAAAGATCTCCACGTCAGGATTGGTCAGGTCCACACTGGGATTACGCTGCTCTATCCGCTGCCAGACAGCATCCCCGCAGGCAATCCCGACATCGCGGCTGGAAAAACTATGATTTCCGGCACGCCTGGGCCTGATGCCAAATGACTGTCCTTCAGCGATGATCTCCTGGCCCACATCGGCAGCCACTGCTGAAACGGATTCCAGTGTAGGTTCACATGTTATGGCCGGGCTCACTGATACCACACCGAACACCTTTGATGCAGCCGGGGCGGCAGCAGGGTCGGCAGTATGGATATATATGCGCCCCCGATCCCTGGAAACACTGTCATACAATGCACCCATAACATCCAGCATTGAAGTGATATTGGACATCAATATCTTCTCATAGCGGTCCCTCACGTTCTGGCTCTTAAGGGCGATCTCGCCATACCGTACTATTACCACATCATCAGGGGGGCGGCTCATGTTCATTCCTGGCCTTCTTGAAGCACCTGTTTGATTATCCTGGCATAAACAGGCCTGGCTATGAGCACACCTATCAACACACCCACGATAGTGGTCAATGCAAACCCTTTCAGTGCACCGAATCCCATCCATACCAGCCATATCATGGCGATTATGGTAGTGGAAGCTGCCGCGAAAATAATGCCGAAAGCCCTGTTTATCCTGGAATTGTATACCTTAGTAGGCGGCAATCTTCCCTCATATAGCACTTCATCGGTTATAACCACAAGATGGTCAATACCGGTACCTATGACCGCAATGATACCTGTTATTGCTGGCAGGTCAAGCTGCCATTTTACTATTGATGCAAAGCCCAGGATCATCACAACCTCACTGAGCGAAGTAATAATCATCGGAAGCATGATCTCTTTTCTGCGATACCTCAAAAATACCATAAACGATACCGTGATAATGGCAAGCAGGCCAGCTATAGCAGTGAGTTCCTTGAACTGGCTGCCAAGGGACGCAGGTACCTGGCCTGACCCTATGATCTCTACATTCACAGGAAGTGCCCCTGCCTTCAGGTGGGATTCAAGTTCCTTTGCATTATCCTCGCTGCCGGTATCGCTCCCAAATGATGCCACCAGATCCTGTATCGGTACAACTCTCATGCTCTGAGCCAGCGAATACGACAGAGGAGCGCTGTATATCACGTTGTTATCCAGGTACATGGTGATCTCGTGATTGTCCGGGTCACCCACCGCGTTGGTCTCAATTGCCACCTGCCTCAGTACATCAGCACCCTGCTTCGTCAAGGTGAACGGCACACCCCAGACATTGTCTTCCATCCTGTGGAAACCGACAGATTGTATGTCCTCGCCATATACGGCATGAACGCTCTCGTTATTCGCTATCTGTACCCGTATCTCGAACTTACCGGGCGTTCCGGCCAATTTCAATGCCGTATCAATATCAATTCCCGCCAGGTCAATGAGTATGTATTCCCTGCCAACGATGACAGGTTTTACATCGCTCAACCCGAACAGATTCAATTTTTCTTCCAGTATCTCCTTGGTCTCAGTTAAGGTAGTTATTGATACACCGTCTTCGTACGCTATCACAGAACCGGCAACAGGTTGCATGATGTCAGCCAGTTCATCTGGAGATGTTTTCTTTCTTATCTCATACCGGATACCATCCTCGGAATCAAAAACCGCTACTTCTGTTTTATACTGGTTTTCCAGAAATCTGGTGATCGCGGATGTTTTTTCTGTCTGGAGCACAACAGTGTAGATCCCGGCCCGGGAAGACACAGCTGCCTGTCCGTAACCCAGGGATTCTATGCCCTTGGCAGTGACAGGCTTACTTACCTCAAAGGTCACCGAAGTAGGGGTCTGCTGGGTTATCGTTACTGTCTGGTTCAGGAAGGTACCATAATCCCTGGCAATGATAAGTCCCACATCAGCATCTACCTGAACCAACGCTCCTTCAGGTTTCAGGTGGAGCCATGAACCTCCATCAAGGTCAAGACCGTACTTGAGCCCACCGACACCAAGTTCAGGGAACACTGCAGGCAGGAACAGTAAGATCAATGAGATCAATATTGCACCCACCATCAACATGACCCTCGGGTCGCTGCTCAGTCCTCTCTCCCCTTCCTCGCCATTCATCGTTTTCGCCCCCGTTTTCCTTTCTTGTCAGGGGTACCCCGTGCGATATACCACTTGAGGAGACCGGTATTCAGCATCCAGGTATTCATCAGGTCTGTTACCAGACCGAACAATAATACGACTGAAATGTCGCTGATGATATCTATCCTGGAAAAGGATGAAAACAAACCGGCAAAGGTGCTGACAATAAAAAGTACAAAAACAGCTGCTATTGTGGTCAAGGTCATGGTAAGCCCGGTCTTCATTGCAGCACGTATCTTTTCATCAGTATCACCCCTCCGTTTGAGCAGCCTGGTGGTGAGCAGGATGTCACTGTCAACTGAATAACCTATCAGCATGAGCAGGGCTGCTACCGTACCCAGGGACAGGGCAATGCCGAACAGGTCCATAAGTGTGGCGGCAATGATAATATCAGACCCGGCAGACAGTACCACTGCTGCTGAGGGCACTGGGGACTTGAATATGAGAAATACTATCACAGCCATTCCCAAAAATGCATATAATACGGCCTTGACAGCGCTTTGTTGCAGATTTTCGCCGTATACTGCACTCATATGTTTCAGAGCAACATCGTTGCCATAGGTGGATGAGATGTAGTCGTTCAACTGTGTCTGCCGGGCTTCACTCATGGGACCGAACTGCAGCATCACACGCCCGCCTCCGGCATCCCTGGCACTGAATGGTGGTGTTTCCGGGAATCGGGACGTGAATTCCTCCTCTACTGCCATGTAAGAGGAGTCTGAAACAACGGTTACCACAGTTCCACCGGTAAATTCCACGCCCAGTTCCACCGGACTCCCGTGGGCATACACTGACCAGCCCAATATCAGTAGGGAAACGACAAGTATAACCAGGGGAATCCCTATCATCCGGCTGGTAGAAAACCGTTCCAGATATACATCAATATAATTATCTATGTTCTTGATCTCCATAGGCAGCACCGCATAATTTATAGCATATTGGCTACGTGCGAATACCATACATCACAATATATTTACCTTTTGCTCCCATTACTCGCTGACCAACAAACAAGGATAGGAAAAAAATGGTTCAAAGACCAACATTAGACGAATATTTCATGGAAATTGCCCGGGTAGTGGCCAAGCGTTCCACCTGTTTGAGAAATCAGGTAGGTGCGGTCATCGTACTTGATAAACGCATACTTTCCACAGGATATAACGGCGCGCCCCGCAATCTGCAGCACTGTCTTGATATCGGTTGTATACGCCAGCAGCAGAACATCGCATCAGGTACCAGGCACGAACTGTGCAGGGCAGTACATGCTGAACAGAACGCCATTATCCAGTCTGCTCTTCACGGTGTCAGTATCGAGAACGCCACACTGTATTGCACTCACCAGCCATGCATACTGTGCGCCAAGATGATAATTAATTCCAATATCAAAAAGGTGGTCTTCTCTAACAATTACCCTGACGACGAGGCAATAAGATTTTTCGATACGGCAGGAGTGGAGATAGTTAGTCTAACTGCACCTGCTGACTGACCAAGGAAAATGTTTTATTTCACTACCTTCATTAACTTGATAGCGAAAAACAGTAGCAGAAAAGTCAACAGCAATCCAAGCAACTGCTGCAAATTTGACAATATATTCAGCCATTCGAGTAATAATGACATATCAATGAAATAATGCAGATAGATGAGCAATACATGGAAGATCAGGACAAATGCTGCAACAGCAAGTATTCTGAAGGCACTTTTAAACTCATCAAATCTCAGGAACAGATTTGATTTTATAATGTCAGGATCATTCCTTCGGATGAATATCACGAAATAGACCAGCATTGCAAATGTCAAAATTGTCAGAGGGATAATAATATAGTGATTAATGAACTCAATAATATCGATAATCATCGCGAAATCTGGACCATACATATTATTTATACACATGAATTAATATACATAAATCTATCGTAATTAAATGTACAAATAGGTAACAATATGCGTAATATCAAAACAGGAATGTTGGTTTTATGGATGAAATTGATACTCAATTACTAAAGATCATTCAGGATGGTATCCCGATAAATTCCCGCCCATTCAAAGAAGTCGCTGAACAATTAGGAATTTCAGAGACGCTGGTCATAGAAAAGATACGTAAATTGCATCACGATGGGATCATCAGGCGGTTTGGCGCATCAATAGGACACAGGGCCATTGGCTTTACTGCAAATGCCATGTGTACCTGGAATGTACCTGATTCCCGTGTAGAAGATGTAGGCCCTATCATGGCCGGATTTTCAGAGGTAACCCACTGCTATGAACGACCAAGACGAGATGGGTGGCCCTATAACCTGTTCACTATGGTCCATGCATACACCAGGGATGAATGCAGGAAAGTGGCAAAACAGATATCCAATGCCACTGGTATTGAAGATTATAATATCCTGTTCAGTGAGAAGGAATTTAAGAAGACTGGAGTAAGGCTTTGACTGATTCCGGTAAGAGATCATTGCAGGATAGGAGATCGAACCTCCTGCCGTTGATGATAGACATGACCGAACGAAAGGTGGTCATATTCGGGGGTGGTAACGTTGGTGAGAGAAAAGCGGTCTTGTTTATCCGATATGCTCCAACCATTGTATTCAGCCGCGATTTTACCCCTCTGCTCCGGCACCTGGCCGGTGAGGAGTTGAAGCTCGTTGAAACCACGGGTACCCTGTCCGATGAGGAGATACTGGCCCGCATTGAGGGTGCATTTCTTGTCATACCGACCACCAACGACCTGGAGTTCAACAACAGGATCGCAAACATTGCACATCAACGGGGCTGCCTGGTAAATTCAGTGGATGGACTTGGTGATATTGCAGTACCGTCCATTGTTGAAAGAGGCAGCATTACCATTGCCATCTCCACCAGAGGTAGCAGTCCCGCCCTTGCAAAATATATGAGGAAAAAGATCGAGACCGTGATACCAGCAGATTCCGGGGCCATGGCACAACTGCAAAAGGAGATGAGAGCAAGACTCAAAGCGATTATTCCTGACCAGAGAGAACGGGCGAGCATATTGTGGGCAATTCTTGAAGATGAAGCTGTATGGAGTGCGCTGGCATATTCATATGAGAAGGCATTGGAAATCGCGCTAACACATATATCAAATGGAAATAATTAAATTTACATAAATACCAGGGTAAAAAAAGGAGATTTTGATGACTGAAATTTCAAGCATGCTCATTACCCACGTGAAAGCCAGCGTGGAAGATATTGAAAAACTTCATGCCTGGCATGGGGGCGTTGACAAGATACTGGAAAGATTATATTCTCATGAACTGGTGGAAGAATGTGCCGTGCTCATGACCTGCAACAGGGTTGAGGTCTATGTGGTCTCGCCCAAAGGCAGCAAGGTACTCTTTCATTTTGCCAGGATGATGAAGGTCCCCAACCTCATTGTCGATTTCCTTGACCACGAAGAGTCGATGCGACATCTCATGCGGTTGACATCCGGCCTGGAGTCCATGATAGTGGGAGAGGACCAGATACTGGGACAGGTAAAGGACCTCTACAATCTCGCCAAGAAGACCGGGACCACAGGAAAGATGCTGGATACCGTGTTCAGCAAGTCCATTCAGGTAGGCAAACGGGTGCGCAACGAGACCGACATCAACAGGGGTTCAGTGTCCATTGGTTCTGCAGCTGTGGAATTGGCGGATTCTGTACTTGAAAGTCTTGAAGGAAAGACTGTGATGATCATCGGGGCAGGAGAAATGGGGTCACTGGTTGCACGAGCCCTTGCCAATAAGACTATTAAGGTCATATATGTGGCCAACCGTACTTTTGAGCGAGCTGAGACCTTAGCCAGTGAACTCAATGGAGTGGCCATTAAGTATGACCAGATACACGAATATATCTGTGAATCTGATGTTGTCATCAGTGCAACCGCAGCACCCCATATGGTAATCACCAAAGATATGATGGAGAAAGTCATGCAAGAATACAAAAAAGACATTCTCCTGATCGATATAGCAAACCCGAGGGACATCGATGAGTCAACTCGTGAAATTGAAGGTGTCAGGCTGTTCAACATTGACAGCTTGAAAAGTATCAGCGAAAAGAACCTTGAGCGGCGCAAAAACGAGATATCAAAGGTCGAAAATATCATTGATGAAGAGTTGGGGCTTCTCAAGAAACAGTACAAGCGCCAGCAAGCTGACAGGATCATCTCAGCATTATATAGCATGATAAACGAAATACGTTGTCATGAGCGGGATGCTGCCATCAATAAGTTGAAAGCCTACCATACTATGGGTGAGATTGAAACTGAAGTATTGAACGACCTTACCCATTCGGTAGCCAATAAAATACTCGCAGGACCTACAAAGATCCTGCGTAATGCAGCTGAACATGATAATGAAATGTTCCTGGATACAGTGGCCGAACTGTTCAGGCTCAATGGTAATAAGAACAATAAGAACAACTAACAGGCACGGGATAATTATGTTTACAAATACCACCAGGTTCCCCATAACAAGATTGAGACGACTCAGGACACCGGCAATACGGCGCATTGTCAAAGCCACGACTCTGTCAGTAGATGACCTGATAGCTCCCCTGTTCATAGATGAGAACCTGGACCAACCACAACCCATCAGGTCTATGCCCGGTATACAGAGGGAAACTCCTGCAAGTGTGGCGGATGAGGCAAAAATGCTGGCAGACCTGGGGATTCCGGCAGTGGTGTTATTCGGGATACCGTATGAGAAGGATGAAACGGGGACTCATGCCCACGGCGACAATGATGTTGTACAAAATGCAGTCCGTGATATTAAAGCTGAATTGGGGGATGAGATGGTGGTCATCACTGACCTGTGCCTGTGCGAATATACGACCCACGGACATTGCGGTATGGTGGATTATGAGACCGAAGAGGTATTGAACGATCCGACCCTGCCCATACTGGGTAAGACCGCCGTGAGCCAGGTACGGGCCGGCGCAGATATTGTGGCGCCTTCCGGTATGATGGACGGCATGGTGGCTGCGATCCGCAGTGCCCTTGATGAGAGTGGTTTTGCCAATACTCCTATCATGTCATATGCAGCCAAGTATTCTTCCTCGTTCTACGGACCGTTCAGGGAGGCGGTTGAATCGGGATATAGTTTCGGAGACCGTTCCACGTACCAGATGGACCCTGCGAACAGTGATGAGGCCTTAAGGGAGGTGGAACAGGATATCCTGGAAGGAGCCGACATTCTTATGGTCAAGCCAGCACTTCCATACCTGGATATCATCTATCGGGTAAAGCATGAGTTCAGGATGCCTACGGCCGCCTACAATGTGAGCGGTGAGTATTCCATGGTCAGGGGGGCAGTGGATAAGGGTTGGCTTGACGAGAAAGCCATAACGGAATCACTTGTTTCCATTAAACGGGCTGGTGCGGATATGATCCTTACCTATTTTGCAAAGGACGTGGCGGCAAAACTACAAAAATAGATACGGATTCTACGCACGATTTAGTTTGAATACAGCCACGTTCGCCATTAATGCAGTTCTTCCTGGATTTTCAAGGGTAAGGTCCATTGGTCTTTGAATGAATACCACAGGGGATGCGTCCATTCCGGGACCACCCCCGATATCGAGTATATGGTCACCGTTGCATATACGGGCAGATAGAACCTCCCTTATCAGGTCATGCATTCCACTGATACGACGGGCAAATGTATTTTTATAGTCCACTCCATCGGACTTTCTACTATTATACATATATACATCCTTGATTATATCTAATAGACAATAAATTTATACATTAAAACAAGGTACTTCTTACAGGTGGTAAATATATCAGAACTAACTGAAATCGAAAGAATCCCCAGCGGTGTTCCGGGTATGGACAAGATCATTGAGGGGGGTTTCCCTAAAAAGACCAACATACTTCTGTACGGTCAAAAAGGATCCGGTAAAGCCTCAATGTGTATTCAGTTCGCAAGAACCGGACTTGTAGAGGGAGAACAGGTACTCTATATATCCACCCAGCTGCCCCTGTATGATATGAGGGCCAAGATGGGACAAAACGGACTTGATGCCAGAAAATACGAAGGTCATGGGGATCTGGTTCTGGTTAATCCATTAACAATGGAAATGAGTGGTATTGATGTAGATGAAAAACTGCATGCGACCCGGTTCATAGAAGTGGAGCATAACATTTCCACTATTGCAAGTCTTATAAATCAGGCAAAACGAAAACTCACCAAAAAAGAGATACGAATTGTTTTTGATTCCCTTACCGGTTTGATATTAAATACTTCAGATGAGGGAATAAAGGAACTTAATAACCTTATTGAGACCATGACCCGGCGCGTCAGGTTACAGAAACATGTAGCGCTCTTCACACTGGACCCCAGTATAGATTTGCGGTCAATTGAAAGGTTAAAGTTCATAATGGATGGTTTTATGGAATTCAAGGCGAACCTTGATTTCGATATACCTGAAAGAAAGATTATTATACATTATCTGCTGTACACCGGCAAAGCAATGGGCAGATATAATTATATCTTCACATCCGAGGGCATTGAAATAAATCGCTATTGAAAAGGATTTTTATATTATATGATTGGCAGGGTTATTTTCCCTTTTTAGTAATTATCAGTCCACCCACGAACTGATACCACTGGTAAATCATTGCAATAAATGCAGCTAGAAAAATTATCTCAGTAATCTCCCAGAGATAGTAGACTTTCTTATCGACGTTGAATCTGAGAAAGCCTGTAATAGCATTCACAGCAAAGGACGCAGAGGCGATGGATATATATTTCCAGGTCTCGGTCAGGATATCCATGTTTAAGAATAAACGGGCACGGATTATGTCAGTATCTAATTTCCTGGATATAAGCAGTATCTGGACTATCAAAAACAGGATTATAAATGCAGCACCAATATTGTATAGCCATATGAAAAGACTTATAAAATCCAATTGTGAAGTAAACAAAAATATCAACCTCATTTTTTTTGACGGACTAGTTTTATATTGAAATTATAACATATATAATTGATGGTGAATTTTTTGGTGATTTTCTTGATTGTTATTTACAGTGTATGGATGTTATGCAAACAAATGATCTCCGAACTTCAGTATATGGATGTTATGCAAACAAATGATCTCCGAACTTCAGTATATGGATGTTATGCAAACAAATGATCTCCGAACTTCAATATATGGATGTTATGCAAACAAATGATCTCCAAACTACAGTATATGGAGTCTTGCATCAATTATGTCAATGATATGATATACATTTATGTCATATCAAGTAATACTTTCCTATTTGCAGGTGGTGTATCCAGCATAGAATCGAACCAGATTTCAACCGGAAAAATAACCATAATCATCTCAAAGGAGGACCTTGCCAGCCAGAACATCAAGAATATCTTACTGGAGATAAGAGATTGGGCACCTATTGATGTTGATTGCCCCACTGTGATCACCTCATTCGAGTTCAAAAAGTTCAGGATGGTGGAAATAGATGGGATACATATCTACCAGGATGGGCTGGACCGGCGGTTGGAAGAATGCGGGTTTGGTTCTGATATTCTCATTTTTGCGTCAAGGCATCGCAGTAAAGATGGGCGACAGATACTTACTGTCCATCATACAGGCAATACGAAAGAAGCAAAGTTAGGGGGAAGTCCCATGGAACTGGCTTCGGCTGCACCCCAGGCAATGCGTTCCATATACATGAATCTCAGGACATTGAGCAAGAACGAGGATTTTGAAGTATCCATCGAGAGTACACATCACGGTCCCAGCGATCTCAAAACGCCATCCCTGTTCGTGGAGATAGGAAGTTCAGAAAAGGAATGGGTGGACCCGCTTGCAGGACGGATTGTGGCAAATGCAATACTTATGCTTGGCAGTGATGACGTGCCTGTAGCCATTGGCTTTGGAGGCAACCATTATGCTCCCCGCCAGGCCAAACTGATGGAGGACACAGAGATAACTTTTGGACACATCTTCCCCACATATAAGCTGGATGAACTGGGTGAAGTGATCATCAGGCAGGCGTTTGAGCGGTCATACGCGGATTTCGCCTATCTGGACCGTAAATCAATGAGTGCAAAACAACGTAACCGCCTGATTTCCATTATTGAGGGGCTTGGTTATGAAGTGCTGAGGGAAAGTGACATCAGGGAAATGGACGGGGTGCCATGGGAATTGTGCAAAGAACTGCGCAGGAAGGTGAATGATATCTGTCCCTCAGGTCGCGCACATGTAACAGAAGGGATCAAATGCGAGTTCAAGAATGCCTGCCATGGTTGTGCGTGTCCAAAAGTAAAAGTGACAAAAATCAGTCCGGAACTCTTGCAGGAAGCTGAAAAACTGGACCGGTCAAGGCTTGAGGAGTTCCTTGCAGCCCATAGCATAGCATACCTAGAACACAAGAATGGTAAATTCTCGCACGTACTCATAGGAATCGATGACGACTGCGCCCGTCTTGTGGCTGATGAATTGACAAATGAATGCATTAATATACTAA
>JAMJFV010000089.1 GCA_023544495.1 ANME-2 cluster archaeon | reverse complement strand
GATGCCATTGGCAACGACTGCGGTAACGCCGGTATCGTCAGTGGTATTGACCGTGACCAGGATATCATCGCCAGTATTTGGCGTACTGGTGTTGAGGGTGACGCTATTGATGAATGGTGCTATCGTATCTCCAGGTTCAGAAATAGCAGTAGTAACATTATGTTGCCATGCATCCATGCCAGCATCCAGTGATAAAGAACCACCATGACATCCAAAGCATATGTCATCGCTATATGTGCTTGGATTACTTGGAAAAACACCTATCGAAACATTGGCTTCATGGTCTTCATACCCACTTCGATCAGATTTCCATGTAGAACTCGTAATTTCTGGTGGAACTACCCCAAAGCTGTAATTATAGGTATAAACCATACTAGCATAATCATATCGAGTCGTGTCAGTAGTATTAACGTGACAAGACCCACACCAGTAACTGGTAGAATTAATGGTCCCGTTAATTATATTGGTCCCCATGAAATTCTCAATTCTGCCCATACCATATGCGAAATTGTAAGACCGGCCATGGCAGAATCTGCAGGACTGCCCATTTTCCACCCAATATGCTCTTACACCTGTATTGTTCCATCTCATGCCCGTGTCCTGTGCATGAAGAACTGAAGGTACTCTGGGAGGATTCATTGTAAAGGAAGTATTGTATGTAGGTATGTTACCTGTACCTGATTGCTGATGGCAATCCCTGCACGAATCCCTATCCTCATATGGGAAGAGACTCTCCTGATGTGCAGGGGCAATATTGAATTTTGCATGACATTCATCACAGGGTACTGCTACGTTTTCAGTAGCTCCTGCAGGCATTCCAGTCATTGAATGTTCGACCTGGGTTTTGTGACAATCTTTATAGCAATCAGCTGCCGAGGTACCGTTTGTCTCTCCACCTAAACCTACATAACCAGGGGTTCCCCTATCGATTGCATTAAGGTTCCCGTCATTAATATTAAAATCAATAAGCCTATTGTTGGTATGGCTACCCCCATGACAGTATTTGCATCCAACCATTCTGTTGTGACCTTCTTCCACTGGTATCTTCTGACTATTGTAATTATGATGTTCACTGCACTGGATAGTATTTGGATACCCAGCACGATAGGTTTCATCTACACGGGTTCCCACATCATACCCAGGAATCTCAACGATATGCGTAGTACTATCTCCAGGTACATCCCCGAACACCACATTATGGCATGTATCATCACCACAAGTATGGGAGATATCTTCACCACCTCTAGGATGAGATGTGCTGTTACCATAAAGAATTGAATCAGATACGTTCCCAGGACCAACACCAACACCATTAATCGGCCAAATTCCATTGTTGGCCTCAATATATACTCCGTGACAGTCCGGACATGTCATTGGGTCTTGTGATTTAGAATCTGTTCTTGATGAACCGGCCATTTCATGGCACACCTTTGAACAATCTGAATTTTCAATATTCTGATGTGAAGCGAATCCATTCTTACCGCCGTTAGCATCTGAATCCCAATACGTATCTCCAAGATTGTATGCCAACCAGGTTATATTCTCTTCTGGTGTGCTGTCATTATCAATATCTATGTACACACTGTACACGTTCCCACTTCGATATTGTCCCCAAATTGCTTTGGCTTCATCACTCCATACATATTGTGACCCGGAATAATTTGGAGAACCTTCCCACGTTGCCCTATATACACCGGGTCCTTCACTTGGAACTTCGGTCATCGTTTTCTCCAGATTCTTGGTACCTGGTGTCTGACTATTATTAGCTGAAAGCCATGCTTTTACGTTGGTTAGATGTTGGATAGGTTTTCCAGTTTCATCCATAATTAGACTCTGTACTTTGATTCTGGTCATATCCTTAAAATAAGGACCATTCGTAGAATCTGCCAAATACACTACATTATCTGGTGTTGATGAGGTCCATGTGCCATCATAATCCGTATCTCCTCCTTGATCTTTGAAATTTGGCTGACTTGAGTTACCGAACCAGTAAGTAGGATGGTTCATGAAGGAGTGGGACATATTGGGTTCACCCCTATGATCCTGGACATTATATGTAGCATTATCTGAAAGAACCGTGGTTGTCCCATCACTCACTTGAATCCAGTATTCTACATCATCTTCCAGCAGATAAGGTGGTATTGTGGCAGTCCACTCAAGACCGCTAAGCTGACTCATAGTCAAAATCTGTTCAGTCTGATGATTGACCGTATAATGAAGATTGCTAGATAAAATACCGAAATTATCTATGACATGTGCAGTAACAATTGCGTTGTCATCATCAACAGGGAAATAGGGGCTTCTTGTTATTTCAAGAATTTCTGGAGATGATTCGTCGCCCTGATTTGAATTTGCTTCCAGATTAAAACCTGCATAGACTTCTGTATATTTGTTTCGTCCTGTTGGTGCACCAGTCCACCTATTATAAATTTCAACATAGTAATCTGAATTGGTAGCGGATGTAATAGTATATGAGTATACCCCATCCTCCTCATACGTCATTTCAGTTGAGGAAGTTATGCCTTCAATAGTGATTGTTGGGATATTGAAATTATTGCGCATGGGTAGTCCTGCATCCGAAAATAATTTCATATAAATCTTGTGAGTACCGCCGTTCCATGAAGGACCTATAGAAGTATTAAGAACCTCTATTTTCCATAAAGCACCATGTGCCGCGTTAGATTGGCCAGCATAGAACACATGCTGTTCCTGCAATGTACCAACTGCGTATAAGACATTTAAATAATCACCTACAATGTCAATACTTTGCATGTTTATTGCCGGACCAGAATACGAGCCATCCGGACTACTTGTTATTGACCCTGATGCAAAGGGTTGGTTGCCATCGTTTACATTTTTATAAGAATAGGTTAGAGTAGCTGTTGTAACTAGATTACCTCCCTGGTCATAGAGCCAGACTTTTGGTGTAAAAGTAGTTGAATAATTATAGGGAAGGTCTATACCTTCATCAAATACGATTTTCCAATTAGTACCTGGTGTCGCAGGGACAGCAGAAGATGAAGTTACGAGAAAGATAAAGACAAATAGTGTAATAAATACAGCGAGTGAATAGATGTGAATTTTTTGGATATCTTTCGTTCTAATTTCATTCTTTCTTTTAAAAATAATTGTAATAATTGGCTTAACAGCTATAGCTGGAACGAACCAATTTATATAAACAATGAAAAATCTAAATAATGAAACTAACTGCTTTAATGAATTTGTCCAATTAATAAAACCAAAATTTCGTATAAAAGTCTTCACTTTAATTTCGTTAGGATAATCCAATCCTTTGCACCACCTGTATTTTCATTTTTGCCTCCAATCCAGACAAAAAGTATACGGAATTTGTATCTGTATTCCTATATAAGTCTTCCGAATAATATATATAATGTATGATAATAATTATTATAAGCATAATAATCACAATAACAGATTGGTTCGTTTTGAGAAATAATATCTAAAAAAAATTAATTTTGCCAATATTTTAATGGATTAAGTCTCAGTGGTTTTAGGAGAGAAATGCTTAAAATGTGTTAGTTACTGAACTTTATATACCATAAAAAAAGAATACAATCAAGCATGAATGGAAACAAAATGGTTGAAATGGAAGTCATTTTTATAGACCGTGTCCCCATTAAGCAAAAAAGCGATATACGTGAGGGCGGACACGTAAGAAGGTATTATGCCTGGATAACTCTTAATAAAATGGTTGAAAAAGTAGTACCATTCAGAAAAGACAATAACGATATCAACTGGCATGCAGTCCGCTGTATGTTCATTAAAGATTCAATAATCTGGCTTGAATATGGATGTGGCGGAATAGCTCATCTTTTTGTTCTGTTTGCATCTTTTATCAGGCGACACAAAATTGTACTTAATTTCCATGATTTTGCCGTCATGCAGAATAGAGGCTTCAAAAAGAACCCTCCATTTATAAAACGTCTACGACTTCAGGTCATTGAACGATTATTGATCAAGCGTGCATACGCAATAATTCTTGCATGGCCAAGAATGCTGGATTATTTCACACCAGAGAAAAATAAAACATTGCTGATCATGACACCGGGTGTGGGAGAGGATGAACTTTTTTCACATTTGTCCAATAAAAAGAACAATGAGAACAAAATTGTACTATACTTCGGAGGTATGAAACGAAAAGGTATGATACCATGGATTGTAGAACTATTTTCAGAATTAAAGGGGTGGGAACTGCATCTTGTAGGGCTTAAAGAAAAGGAGAATATCATTGAAACGGAAAATGTTACGTATTCAGGTTCGGTGCGTCATAATAAACTGTTCGATATCATCTGTAATGCGGATATCGTTTTAATACCAAATCCAAGGAATGATTATATGGATCGACAGATCCCTATGAAAGTTTCTTATGCCTTATTGTCATGTAAACCGATAATTTCCACACGATTACAGGGTCTGTCTGAATATATATCCATGCTGGACCTTGAAGAGAATGTAATCTATCTGGACGATTGGAATCGTGAAAGTTTGAAGGGAGCCCTTCAGAAAGCTGAAAATATGAACATTGACGTTGAGAGAACGATTGAAAAACTAAGACCGCTAGCATGGGAACCAAGATTTAAAAAAGCACTCGAGATTGTATTTGACGAATCCAAGAGCTCTGTTGTTCAAATTAAGGGGGACACACATTCTACCATATTGTATATCTGAAATCAAGACTATATAAGGATAACATAGATATAAGGTTAGATATGGTTAGTATCTGTTGTATATAATCTATCTTTGCCAGGTTGGGTTAAGATTTTGTAAAGAAAATATGAACACAAAATTCTGATAATCAGTGCAGGACACCGGATGAAAAGGAGTCTCAGTAAAAATTATTACCCTCGAGTGAGTATAGGTCTGCCAGTTTGCAATGGTGAAAACTATTTGAAGGAAGCATTGGACTCGATCCTGGCTCAAACATTTACAAATTTTGAATTAATTATTTCTGATAATGCCTCTACAGACGGGACATATGAGATCTGTAAGGAATATGCTGATAAAGACCCACGAATACAATACTACCGAAATGAACAAAATCTGGGTGCTGCTTGGAACTTCAATCGTGTTTTCGAACTGTCCAGGGGTAAGTATTTTAAGTGGGCAGCACATGATGATATTCTAGACCCAAATTGCATTTCGGAATTTGTTGAAGTACTTGATAATGATGACTCCATTATTTTATGCAATTCAAAAGCAAAAATCATCGATAAATACGGAGAAATTATTCGGGATTATATTATTTCGTCAGAGAAACCTAATTCACACAAACCGCAGGATAGATTTGGCTACCTTATTTTATTACATCACGCGTGTTTTGATGTTTTCGGATTGATAAGGTCAGACGCTCTTAGAAAATCGTCACTTATACAAGCTTACTCTGGATCAGATAGGGCTTTGTTAGCAGAACTGAGTTTACTCGGCCGATTTTATGAAATCCCTGAATATCTTTTCTTTAACAGGGACCATGCCGAACGATCAATCAAGGCACTTCCGAACACATTCTTTCGCTCTGGCTGGTTCGATCCTTCAAAAGAAGGGAAAATCATACCACCGCGAATGAGAATATTTTCTGAGTATGTAAAGTTCATTAATCGAAGCTCTTTAGGATGGTATGAAAGAGCATGTTGCTACGGACATATGTGTAATTGGCTGCGAAGATATTACAGGTTAATAGCGAAAGAACTATTATTTATTGTGCAATACAATTATAAGTATTATCAAAATAGAATCAGATAAGACAATTATGTGATCCAGATTCTACTATACTTCTATAGTGGAAAAAAATGTGATAGACATAGAAAAACGACCCATTGTAACCGTGGGAGACGGTTTTAACGAAAAACGATTAGGTATCAGATATGCATATTCACCGCAGGCAATTTATCATTGGGCCTCCCCCAATAAACACTATTCCTGGCTGGGTACAGGTAGTTATTTCCGAGTCCGTCTATCTATATCACTGTCCTGAACTGCCAGTGACATTAGTTCAGGATTCTGATGGACAAAAATTTCTTATTTTGGGATTCCCCATACAAACTGATGCCGAAAGACCGGATCCAAAGATAGAAATTGAAAATTCGAAGGAACCCTATGTAATTCAAGATGTGTATCAAACCTGGGCAGGGAGATGGGTATTGATAGGTAGAGACCAGTTACACGTTGATTCTTCTGGCTTACTTGGTTGTTTTTATCATACAAGACAAAACACAAAAGGAGAAACTGAGTTGTGGGTATCGAGCAGTATCGCGTTATTAATAGAGTTATTAGCGCTTCACGAAAAACCGACATACTCGATCCACCATGCTGTTGGCATCGATTGGTATCCTCCACCAGGTACTTCCATGAATTCAATCCTCAAACTACTGCCAAGCCAGATTTTGGAGTTGAAAAGTGGTGCTTTACTCCATCGACGGCTGCTGCCGGATATTTCCCGAACTCTGAGTTACGAGGACATCCTTGACAGGTTACAGGACTATCTGGTAACAACGTTGTGCCGTGCCACTAGGATGTATAACCGTATCTGGTTGCCGCTTACTGCGGGGTATGACAGCCGATTGTTGCTTGCTACCGCTAAAAGGGCAGGTCTTCCAGTCTATACATATACCCATATCCATCCCCATATGAGCGAGTCAGACCGCGTTTTGCCGCCGAAGCTGGCAAATGCAGTGGGATTCTCTCATTCGATGATTTATGGTAAAGAGTACCGAAAGGACCTTGATGCCATATATGATAAGCATACAGGTGGACTGTGTGTCGGTCAGGACAAATATTATATTTCACACCAATACTTTAACTGGAGCCAGAAAGGCGACCTTATATTGCGCGGGGGCTGCTTCGAGATAGGGCGCTGCAATTACTGGTATAAATTCCCAGGCCCTGGAATAATTTCAAATGTACCAGGAGTCGATAGTATTCTCAATGGATTCAAGGAAGAGGTAAATCCTGCTTTGTTTGGTGCGCTTGCCGAGTGGATCGATTGGACAAGGCAAACACAGCATCAGGACCTGGACTGGAGGGATCGTTTCTATTTAGAGCAGCGATTGGCTGGTTGGCTGAGTTTTGAGGAACAATCTCTAGATTTAATTGATGCAGAAAAATTCTATATTGCGAATTCACACTATTATTTTGCCCATGTACTTCGAGTTCCGGAAGAGAAACGGTGTTTTTCCCAGCATCAGATTGATTTGATCGAGCGAATGGCACCTGAGCTAAATAAGTTTCCATTCAATCCAGTTTCGACCCAACAGAAAGTTTTGAGACATTTAATAATTGCCGCTAAATATTTGCGGTCTCGAATGAGACTATAGGAGAAGGTCGATTCTATAGATTCACTTTATGAGTATCCATGGTTCGTCCAGGTTCAATGCTCTTCGGAAAAGCTTTTCATGCAACCTTCGATGCTGAGTTATGTACGGTGTGTTGATATATGAATACCGATACATAATAGAAAAGTACCAAAAAAGTACTGGATACAAATCCAGTACTATTTTTATCGGAAATTATACCTTTTCCAGTAGTACATCATCTATGTAGTAGTTGTCTCCTGCTGCTGCAAATGGCGAAAGCCAGAACTGCAACCGTCCATCGTTCACGGTACTTGAGAAACCGGTTGTGGTAAATTCAGCCGTGAAAGTCTGCCAGCTTGTACCGAGATTCACGGTAAAGTCCGGTGCATAGGAAGTATATGGAGAAACATGCTTGAACAACCTGACAGTTACTTCATGTCCTGTCGTTGAATAAGCTGCAAAACTCAACCGATAACGGGTATTTGGTTCCAGTGATATTTCTTTTTGGTACAACTG
>JAMJFV010000088.1:3747-7912 GCA_023544495.1 ANME-2 cluster archaeon | reverse complement strand
GCCTTTCTGCAGTATGCGGATATCCATGCAGGACTGATTGTTCGCAAAATCGAGCACACCTATTCCACCTTCGATAGGCTCCGCTTCGACAGCTTCCGTTACCTCGAGTGGCACAAGGATACTGGTAACACCATCAACAATTGCGGTATTGCGGGTTACAGTAGTATCACTGTTTCAGCATCTTTAGAGATAATCTGGATAGAATAAATAAATCATTAATCAAAACCCTTTTATAACGTTACATCATGTGAATACTAAACTTTTATAACCAGGGTGAATAAAGAATGAGTACAAAAACCATTCTCCTAATACTTATTATTGCACTGATGGCAGTTTTCATTGGAGTTTCCGCGGCCAACAGCAGCGAGTCAATTACTATATTATCTCAGACACCAACAGGAGTAAGTGATAATCTGGCTGCCTGTCCGAATTTTGTAGATGGTGTCTGCAATCCTGCAACAGGTAACACGTATGATTGTTCCCAATCATCCGGAGCATGCTGCAATAATAACAAAAATTAATACTCCATGCTCAAAACAATAACCGGACTAAAAAGATAGTATTGTATTGAGCAGATTTACCATTTTTTAAGGAACGTCATCCTGCAAGACCTCTATACAGGAATACAACATTCCTACTCAAATCATTTAATGTACGATGTGCATAACATATGAATAGACAAATGTCTCCGGACAAGGTCATATTTGGTATAGATATTGCAAAAGGTTCACCGGGAGCTAAGGTGCATCCCAGATATGCAGTGGCAATACTCACCGGTTCCGGTATTGAACATCACCGGATGGTAAGCCTGCATAAGATAATAAGAATGGCCTGGCAGCAAAGACCGCATATACTGGCAGTGGATAACATCCACGAGCTCACACCAGGAAGACGGGACATGATAGCTTTAATGAGAAAACTCCCCCCTGAAACCAGGTTAGTACAGGTGACAGGGGGTGAACACCCCATATCCCTTATCAGCCTTGCCCGCGACCATAACATTTCCTTTGACAGGCTGGACCCCAACCAGGAAGCAAGGACCTGTGCTATGCTTGCGTCAATGGATGTGGGTGCGGAAGTGCTGTTGTTCGAAGATAAGACCTTTATCAAGGTGAGCCGGGCCCGTTCACTGGGACGGGGCGGATGGAGCCAGAACCGGTATCGCAGAAAAGTGCACGGCCATGTACGCCAGAAGTCCCGTGAAATAGAAGATACCCTGCGCATCCTGAACAGGGAGCAAGGTCTTGATTATTCGTCCCGGTTCGTCGAGGGTTTCGGAGGATATGTACGAGGTGAATTCCTGGTGGATGCTCCACGCAGCCGTATTCCCATAAAGCAGACAAAATTGGGGGATGTGCAGGTCAGGGTGCAGGAAGTGGAACGGGATGCCATACTGTTTCGGCCCCTCAAGGAAAAGAAACGACAATTCCTTATCGTGGGTATCGATCCGGGCACAACCACAGGACTTGGTATGCTCGACCTTGAAGGCAATCTGGTCAAATCACACAGTAGCAGGGGTATGTCGGTCTCTGATATCGTTGAAATGATAGCCAGTTATGGCAAACCTGTGATCATCGCAACAGATGTCAGACCTATGCCGGGTACTGTGGAAAAGATACGCCGCTCATTCAATGCCACGCCAGGGGAACCCGACGAGTCCCTTTCTTCTGAATACAAGATCAACCTGGCAAGACCATACGGTTATAGCAATGACCATGAACGCGACGCCATTGCCGCTTCAGTTCATATGTTCAGGCGGCACAGGAATAGATTTGAAGAGATACGCAAAAGGACCCCGCAGGGTATCGATACTGACGAGGTTATAATCCGTGTCCTGAAAGGCGACACCGTGGACAGTGCTGTTGCCGGATTAACCGGCAGGGATATGGTTTCAAAGCCAGACGTGGAAGAGATCGCCATCGAGGAGCCGGATACGATAACCTCAGACCTTAGAAGGACCATAAAACGCCAGCATGAAACCATAAAAAGTCTCAGGACATATCTGGACGAACTACAATCCGAAATGTCCAGGAAGAGGCATAGAATATCAGTTCTTGATAAAAAACTAAACAAGTTCAGGTCAGATACCTATGCAACGCTGCGCAAGTCAAAAGAGATACGCATCCGTGATGAAAAGATACGCAGTCTTGAACATGAGCTGCATCAAAAGGACCGGCACCTTAAAGACCTCACCGAACTGGTGGAAGAATTAAAACGACTGAGGAACCTGGAGATAAGCGGTCGTGCTATCCCGGTCAAAGTTGCAAATGCATTCACAAAGGAAGCAATAACTAAAGTAAAAGAGCAGTACGGCATCAATACAGGAGACGTACTGTTCTTCAAGGATGCCAGTGGCGGAGGTCCTGCAACGGTGGATATGCTTTCCCAGGCCGGTGTCAGGGCTGTAATATTCAGGGGTGACATGGCACACAACGCACAGGAAGAGTTTCTGGAAAAAGACCTGCCTTTTTTTAATGTACGGTCGGTCCCTGTCAATTATCTGGATGAACTGGGCGTCGTGGACCCTGATGATTTCAATCCTGCTCTTGAGAAATTCATTGAGGAATCCCATGACAGAAAGCGAAGGGAAAAGGAACAATTGCTCGCCAACCTGGTAGAAGAATATAAAAGTGAAAGGCGGCGTGGCATAGAATAACCATTTTATATGTTGTCTTATATTTAATTCGTGTTTAAGCGAACAGCATATATAGTACTTAATCAAAATATATTGAAAATGAATTCAAATCATAATCGAACGATTATTTTTTCCACTAAAGAAGGAATGGTGGCAGTAGACAGTCCGGTCAAACTTAAGATCCTTCGATTTATTGGCAGCGAGTCCCGTTCATTTGAGGAAATAGTATCTGATTGTCTGAAGGCAAAATCCACGATTTCTGTGCACCTGAAGGACCTGATCGAGCAGAACCTGATCCAGGAACACAGGGATGACAATGATAAGAGGAAAAAGACCTTTTCCCTGAACACCCGGTTCATCGCATATTCCCAGGCACCGATACAGAATAATTATGACCGGATACTAAAAAAATTAATAACATCTGTGGATAATGAACTGGAATTTTTTAAAGTCCTGTGTCATACTATCAGGTACGGACTGGAAGCATATGGTGTGAATCCCAGGCCGGTCATGAAAATGATAGGGAATGATATCGGGGAACACCTATCAAACCTATTCGTCTCCGGCTCTCTGGATGACCTGCTGCCAGAGATGGCTGATTTCTGGAAATCACATGCTCTTGGTATTGTTGAAGTCTCGGGACATGACCCGCTGACCATAACAGTACATGAATGCTATGACTGTTCAGACATGCCTGATGTAGGTCGAACCCTCTGTGCACTGGATGAAGGATTGCTGGAAGGTCTTTTTGCCGCATGCTTGAACATGACCACCAGGGTACAGGAGATCGAATGCTTCGGTACCGGTTACGACCACTGTACATTTATGATAGAGATCATTGAATGAAAAACAATTCCTGAAAAAGTATCAGATGTACCTCTTCCCATTATATTCTTTTAATTCAGCCCAGTGCTCATTGATGAGTGCTTGAAGCTTGTCCACACCATCCTGCTGCAGTCCCCGGTAGCGTCCCTGAAGTTTCAGGAATTCATCAATTGGTTTGAGCTCACGAAAGTCCCGGTTCATGGTCAGTACTCCGTTCTCTATCTCATATAAGGGCCACATACCGCATTGAACGGCAAGTTTAGATATTTTCACGGTCATTCTGGGGTCATAATTCCACCCGGCTGTACATGATCCCAGCAGTTCAATGTAGGAAAATCCATCCCTCTCTTTGGCCCGGTTCAATTTATTCAGAAAATCGACCGGATAGGCCAGGGAAGCAGTAGCCGCATACACCCTGTGGGCACCCATGATCTTTACCATGTCCTTGTTAACGACCGTAGTACCGGTGGGGTTTTCCCTACCCCGGGGCGTGGTCTTGGTCTCGCTGCCATAGGGTGTTGCCGTTGACCACTGGAAGCCCGTGTTACCGAATGACTGGTTATTGTAGCAGATGTAAATGATACGCTCGTTCTTTGCCGCTGCTGCAGACAGTGAAGCAAGACCAATATCATAGGTGGCACCATCCCCGGCATAGACCACCACGTTCATATCCCCGTTCCCCAGCATATCCAGGCCGTGCCTGAC
>JAMJFV010000088.1:0-3737 GCA_023544495.1 ANME-2 cluster archaeon | reverse complement strand
AGCAGTTGATGATGCATTCTCGATCGCGTTGTGTATCCAGCTGACCTTCAGAGGTGTATTGGGATACAGGGGCAGCAGGGTCATGCAACCAGAGGCATTGACGATGATCGTTTCAGGTCCGAGTACTCTAAGTGCCAGTTTCAGACCCATGGACGGGCCACATCCTGCACAAGCTGATGAGCCGCCTGTGAAATAATCCTGTTCCGGCAGGTCCTTAAGACTTTTGAACTCCTGCATTACAATCCCTCAAGTTCGTTATCGTTCATATCGTTCCATTCCACTCCGGGTCGACCGGCCTCAAAGTCATCTATAAGTTTTCGCGTGATCTCCTTGACCTTAAGTTCGGTCTGGGGATTACCTCCCAGCCCCACCACAAAACTGGATATCAGGGGCCTCCTGTCCAGATGATACAGTGTTTCAACTATTTCGGGATACATGATACCTCCCCTGCCTGGTGCCAGGTTACGGTCTATCACTGCCACAGCGTTTGCATTCTTCAATGCCGCTGCAATGGCTCTGGCAGGCCATGGCCGGATGACCCTGAGCCTGAGCAGTCCGACCTTAATGCCTTCTTCCTCCCGCATCTCCATTATGGCAGCCTTTGCCGTAGTGCTCATTGAACCCTGGGTCACAAGTACCAGTTCGGCATCTTCGAGCATGAACTCATCCACCATGTGGTACCTCCTGCCAAATATCCTGTCAAAATCATCCATGACCTCTTCCAGTACATCAAGGGCATTGCGGGCTGCTACATGGTTCTGCGACCGGAAAAATGTATATTCATCAAGTACCGGTGGACCCACAGTTACAGGCCTCCCCTTTGCAATAGTATGGTGCGGTGTGTATGCTGGCAGGAACTCATCCACCATTTCATGCGAAGGGATGGTAATAGGTTCATCAGTGAAGGAAAGCACATACCCGTCCATATTGACCATGACCGGCAGTAATACCCGCGGGTCTTCTGCGATGCGATACGCCTGAAGGATCATATCCAGCACTTCCTGGTTGTTCTCAGCATGGAGCATGATCCAACCGCTGTCTCTCTGGTCAAGGAAATCATTATGGTCCGACCACAGGGTCACAGGAGCGGACAGTCCCCGGGATATGGTTGCCATCACTATGGGCAGGCGCATCCCTGCTGCAATATATAATACTTCGTGCATCAGCAGCAGCCCCTGGGACGAGGTCGCGGTGAACACCCGTGCACCCACAGCAGCTGCACCTACCGCCGCGCTCATGACCGAATGCTCGGATTCCATCCTGTCAAAATATGTGCCAGGCATCTCCCCGTCCGATATCCACCGGGCCAGGGTTTCGATACACTCGGTCTGGGGTGTGATGGGGAATGTAGGGATATAATCGGGCCGGACAAGCCTTGCGCTCCAGGCTGCTGCTTCATTACCGGTAACCAGGGTCTGTTTCATGTTGCCTCCTTCTCTTCGATCATGGCATGGGTCGGGCATTCTTCCACACAGATCATGCAGCCTTTGCAGGAATTCAGGTTGATCTCGGGACCATCGGGAGTCCAGTTGATGGCAGCGTCGGGGCAGTACGTGTAACAGATCTTGCACTTAGTACATTTTTCACGGTTATGCACAGGACGGACCAATCTCCATGAACCCCTGTTGACTTTTGCCGCACTACCCGGTTCTTTAATGATGGGGATGCCTTCAATTCCTTTATACGGCAACTCTTCTTCCTTCATTTTGCCACCTCGTAGCACTTCCGGACTGCATCCTTATTTGCCCGGACCAATTCTTTTGGATAATGGGAAAGCTCTTCTTCTATGGCCCAGTCCAGGGCATCAATTGAAATAATATCAGTCAACTTTGCAAGTGCACCCAGCATGGTGGTATTGAAAATCGGTTTGCCTATCGTCTCCAGGGCAATGCTTGTAGCATCCACGTGCTTAACCGTCGCAGGCGTGTCAATCGTGATTTCATGTTCCGAGTTCACTATCAGTACTCCTTTTGCGTCCAACCCATCAGCCACGTTAACCAGGTCCAGCAGTGTCCTGTCAAGAACCAGCACTGCATCCGGGTCATCCACATACCCCCGCTCCAGTATAGGACTATCTCCTATCCTGACAAAACTCATGACAGGTGCTCCTCGCCGTTCTGCACCGTACAGGGCAAAATCCTGGACCTGCTTTCCCATTTTAAAGGCAGCCATGCCTATCATCTTAGCAGCTTTTTTGGCTCCCTGGCCTCCCCTGCCGTGTATACGAATCTTATACATCAAATAACAAAGGTAATTGTTATATTATTAAATTACCTGCATTTATTGTAATAAATTACAGTATTAAAAAAAAGGAATCGAACATACCCCGCAGGGTATGTTCCAGCTATTCTTGTGCTTACATCATGGGGGGCATTCCGCCCATTCCAGGAGGCATTCCACCGCCGCCGCCCATCATCTCAGGGGGCATATCGCCCGGACCGCCGCCTTTGGATGCAATGACATCATCGATCCTCAGGATCATGACCGCTGCTTCAGTAGCACTGTTAATGGCCTGGGTCTTGACCCTTAAAGGTTCTACAACACCGTTGGCCAGCATATCGATCACATCGCCTGAATAGACATCAAGACCAGCGTTCTTATTGCCCTTCTCATGCTGCGACCTCAGTTCCACCAGCATATCGATGGGATCAAGTCCTGCATTCTCAGCAAGGGTCCGTGGGATTACTTCAAGAGCATCAGCAAACTTGCTCACTGCAAGCTGTTCCCTTCCCTTCAATGTAGCGGCATATTCCCTGAGCCTCAATGAAAGTTCGATTTCAGGACTACCGCCACCGGCCACCACTTTCCCGTCCTCGATAGTAACACCGACTACGCGCAGTGCATCTTCCATTGCACGCTCAATACTGTCAACCACATTAGTGACCACACTGGCACCGGATGCGCGGGATAATTTTTCCATGTCGCTTTTCTTGACACGCCTGACTGCCAGGATACCGGCCTTTGCCAGATAATGCTGCGCCATATCGTCTATGCCTTTCTGGCACACTACAACATTTGCACCGCTATTGATTATCTTGTCAACCATTTCCTTTAACATCTTCTCTTCCTGGTCCAGGAACTGCTGCAGCTGGTCAGGGGATGTGATACTGATCTCGGCATCAACTTCAGTCTTTTTGAACTCCACAGGTTCACTTACTAATGCTATCTTAGCGTTCTTTACCTGTTTTGGCATGTTGGGATGGACACGTTCCTTATCAATTACCATACCCTCGATGAGTTCAGATTCTTCAACGCTGGCACCGACCTTTTTCTCCATCTTGATATTGTCGATATCCACCACTTTCTTGCCGCCTTCTTCTTCAACAACAGATCGTACGGCTCTCACTATCAGTTTTGAAAGCTTGTTCTTTGAGTTTTCGGCACCTTTGCCCGTGATTGCAGTGTTCGAGATCTTCAGCAACATTTCATCGTCGTTCTCATCCACATTTACCACGATTGTTTTGAGTATCTCTATTGTCTTATCTGCTGCCATCCGGTAACCGCTGGCAATAATAGTAGGATGCACATCCTGTTCCAGCAATTCTTCTGATACTTTCAGTAATTCACCTGCAAGAACTGCTGCAGTTGTGGTCCCGTCGCCTACTTCATCATCCTGGGTCTTGGCCACCTCGACAACCATCTTGGCTGCGGGATGCTCGATATCCATTTCCCTGAGGATGGTAACCCCGTCATTGGTGATCACTACATCTCCCAGGCCATCTACAAGCATCTTGTCC